>JBEKXR010000068.1:0-11598 GCA_049511935.1 Spirochaetia bacterium
TGCCCAGCAGGCGGCGATGATGACTACCACCCAGATGAGGACATTTCCGATGTTGTGTTTTCGCGCCGCAATCATGGGTGTTGCCCCCTTTAGTCGTATATGCGCCGCAGCCTTCTGAAGAAGAAGGAGCTGATGAGCAGCATGATGACCAGCAGGATGTACGCCAGCGCCGAGGCGTAGCCGGAGTTGAAGTTGCGCAGCCCCGTGAGGTAGATGTAGAAGGAGTAGGTTTGCGTGGCCATGCCCGGGCCCCCCGAGGTGAGGCTGAAGGGGATGTCCAGCAGCTTGAAGGTCTCCACCATGCGCAGGATGATCACGGTGAACAGCACGGGACCCAGCATGGGGAAGGTGATGCGGCGGAACATCTGCCAGCCCGAGGAGGTGTCAAGGACGGCCGCCTCGTAGACTTCCTCGGGAAGAGACTGCAGCCCCGCCAAGCACACCAGAAAGCAGAAGGGGGTCCACTGCCAGATATCCACGATGGAGATAGCCAGCCGCGCCAGCCAGATGTTGGAGAACCACTGTGGCGCGTGAAGCACGCCCAGGGCTTTGAGCACGGTGTTTACCGCACCCACGTCCTCGTGGAATATTGTCAACCCTAAGTAGCCCAGAGCGATAGGTGCAACGAACATGGGCATGGTGAAAAGCGAGCGGAAGAATCGGTTGCCCTTAAGGGCCTTGCGCAGGGGGCGGGAGAAGATCATGGCCAGCAGCAGCCCCAGAACGACGGTGAGTGTGACGTCGAAGACGACGAAGAACACTGTGGTCTGCAACACGGCCCAGAAGCGATAGTCGCCGAAGGCCTGGCCATAGTTCTGAAACCAGATGAAAAACTGAGGCCCGGTGAGGCGGGCGTGGAAGAAGCTCAGCCGCAGGGAGTACAAGAGAGGAAAGATGGTGAACACCAGCACCCAGGCGATGCCGGGAACAACGAAAAGGAACTTGATCCGCTCTTTCTTCCGCATGACCCCCCCTCCTCTTTGCCGTGCCGCCGCCGCGCGGCTCTCAGGGATGGCATAGAAGGGGAGGACCCGTGAGGGGCCCTCCCGTCGGGTGAAGCGCGCAGATCCTACTTGTAACCGATGGACTCCTGGTAGAGCTTCAGCTCCTGGTCCTTGCCGATGTCGTTGATAATGCGCTTCCAGTCCGCCGCGGTCCTGTCCAGAGCCTGCTTTGCGGTGATCTGGCCCGTGATAGCTTCGGAGAGATGAACGTCCCAGACCTCCTCCATCTCGGGGGAGCCGGGAATGCGCAGGTAGTTCTGGAAGATGGGATAGGTGTAGAAATCATCCTGGTAGGCATTCACGTAGTACACCGCATCGCTCTTGTTCCAGCCTGCCGCCTCGTACTCATCTGGGGTCGCCGTGCCGTAGGGCGGGAACCAGTCGTACGTGGTCCCAGGGTTCAGGCCCGACCAGCCCTCCAAGACGTGGAAGTGGTTGATGGACGGCGTTCCCTGCAGGGCCATCCAGTAGTAGCAGAGGTCGGGATTCTTGGCATACTTCGAGAGAACGGGGTTCCAGGAGCACCCCACCTGGTTGCCCACGAGGTTCGGCTTGGAGAGGTTGAGGAATTTCTTCTGCTGCATGTCATAGGGGTGCAGGGTTCCCGGTAATCCCCGAGCGCCTTCCAGACCCGCGATCTTGGACTGCGTGGGGTCCTGACACAACGCGCCGACATCTCCCCACGAGAAGCAGAACACAGCGTTGCCTGACAAGAAGTCAGCCCAGGCTTCACCCAGGCTCCAGCCCCACATGGCCGGGGACCCGGCCTTGGACAGCTTCATCAGCATCTCGAGGGCCGCCACGTGCCCGGGAGAATTGATGAGAGGCTCCATGGTCACAGGGTCAAACCAATACACGTTGTGGTAGCGGTCCACCTTCGTGACCGGCTTGCCAGGATAGGGGATGACCACGTAGGGGGCGGACAGCGCCATGTAGTGGAAGAACCCCTGGCCTCCCACCTTCAGGTGCATGGTTATGCCGTCGATGGGCTTGCCACCAGGTCCCAAGGGCTTGCCGTTGAAAAACTGAGCGATCTCCAGCACGTCGTCCCACGTGTCCATCTTCACGGGCATGGCGTGGCCCTTTACCTTCTTGAACTCCGCCTGCCACTTGGGGTCACTAAGGATGTCCTGGCGCCAATAGAAGATCATGGCATCATGGTCATTGTTGCCGCCGTACCAGTGGTTTCCCCACTTGTAGAGGTTGGCAACGGCTGGCGATATCGACTTCAGGTCAACCTTGGGCATCCGCGGATCGTTGAAGTACTTGTCGATAGGCAGGACCCAGTCGTTAGCGATGTAGTCCCCGTAGTAGCTTGAGCAGTTGATAATTATGTCGTACTTGCCCGATCCAGTCTGGAGATCGGTGAAGATCTTTTCCCGCAGCTCTGCAAAAGGGATCTCGACGATGTCGTAGGTGGCGCCCGTGAGCTCCTGGAACTTGTTCCTCCAGTAGTATACCGGTCCGGAGATGGCGCCGCGCTGGCCCGCGGAATAGACGCCGATGGTGAAGTTCTTGCCCTTCCAGGCGGGGTCGGGATTGCCCTTGTCAGCCTTGTCCCAGGCGGCCTGAGCCAGATCCGCTTCCTGCTGGGTCAACGCCGGGACGCCGTTGATCATCTGGGCCCACCCCGTTTTTGCCGCTCCCAGACCGAGCGCGGCAACAACACAGATTAGTACCATGAACCTTTTCATCCTGCAGCCTCCTGTTCAATGGGATGACGTCTTGGGAACAGCGCGAGGACCGCGGCACGCACAAAACCGCGCGCGAGACCCTCTTTATGCTAGCCCTGCATCACCTCCTTTCCATTTTCATGCCCACGGCGGGACATGCTGAAGAAAAACCTGCCGAACCCTTGCCCCAGGATCAGGTGATGTCTTTCCCGACAGTCTTCAAGCACACTGGCAATTGGCCAAAGGATCGGCTTTCGAGGCGGCACAGAGGCAACCATCTTTCCTCCCACTTTTTGAACCACTCTGTCTCTTGGAACCATCATATCATCAGGTCTCGAGAAGTCAACCCGCGGAACTCTCTACTTCAAACCGCACGGGCAGGGCTCGGGAACCGTGGCGAACGAATTCTCAGATGCATTCGGATAGGGCGCCGTTGTCGGGGTCCCGCCGCGATTAACGAGCTTGAATCCGGCTGCTTTCCAAGCCGTGATTCCGCCGTCGAGCATGAAGATGTTCCTGAACCCGTCCTTCAGAAGATTGCGTACGGCGATGTCTGCCATCCGGTTGGTCATGCAATAGATCACGATCTTCGAATCCTTGTCATGGGGGTAGTCCCCGATCCGCGCCTCCGTATCCAGGTAGCTGATCAGCGCGTCGGTCCCCGGGATCTCACCCGCGTAGGGCACGTGTACGTTCACCAGGAAGAAATCCTTGGAAGGGAGCATCTCGGACAGCTCAGCCGCGCTGATGCTCCGGTAGGCCCCCTCTTCGATCCGCACCTGAGTCCCGCGTTCCGCCACGGCGGCGGCAGGGACCATGAGGAGCAGCACGGGAAGCATTGTAGCAATCAGGATCGGGCTGCGCATGTGCACCTCCTGGAACTCTTCTCACGACCAATGCTTGCGCGCGCGCGCAATCCTGTCAACCATTCGGTTTCGCCTTCCAATTCTCCTCTTCGTCAGTGGCCACTTGCATGGTCGAAGAACCACTTTACCTCTCTCTCGGTGAGGCGCCGGAAATGGCCGGCGGGAACTCCGCGGAGGGTGAGAGGACCGATGCGAAGACGGTGAACCCTTTTCAGCCGGATGTTGCGGCTGGTGAATACGTTCCTGAGCTCCCGGTTCTTGCCCTCGGTCAGGGTGATGCGGGCGGAATGGGGTCCGCGCAGCGTGTAGGCTTTACAGCGGTAGATGACGTCGCCCACCCGCATGCCGTGCGCGTAGCTCTTCAGGAACTCCTCGTCGATGGCCCGGCCCGTCTCGACGAGGTACTCCTTCTCGATCCGGGCGCCCGGGTGGGAGACGATCCTGGCGAACTCCCCGTCGTTCGTGAAGAGGATGAGCCCGCTGGAGAGGAAGTCAAGCCTTCCGACATGAAAGAGGCGCTCGCTGATCGCGGAGCGGAAAAGGTCATGGGCAAGAGGCCGGTGTTGGGGATCCGTTTGAGCGCAGAGGTAGCCAGGGGGCTTGTGCAGGGCGATGTAGACTCTCTTCTGGGTTGCGGCCACCTTCCTGCCGTCCATGGTGACGACATCCGTCGGGAGGACCTTCTCTCCGGGCCGGGTGACGGGGGAGCCGTTGATCGCGACCCGGCCTTTCTCGATGAGAGTTTCACAGCTCCTCCGTGAGCCCAGGCCGCACCGCGCAAGGTACACCTGGAGACGCAGCCCGCCGCTGTCTTCGCTACTCCTGCTCAAACCGTTCCCTCTCCAGTCCGTCGAGCTTTGGCAGGTCCGAGATCGTCGAGAGACGGAATGCCTTCAGGAACTCCCGCGTGGTGCCGAACTGGACCGGCTTCCCGGGTACGTCCTTTTTCCCGACTTCCCGGATGAAATTGCGGCTTGCGAGCAGCTTGATCATCCCGTCGGCGGAGACGCCCCGGATGCTTTCGATCTCCGCCCGGGTGATGGGCTGGGAATAGGCGATGATGGCAAGGGTCTCCAGGGCAGCCTTCGAGAGACGATTCTCCGCGCTCTTGCCGTACCGTTCCCGGAGCTGCTCCCACAGGGTCCTGCGGGGAGCGAAGGAGTATCCGCCGCCGATCTCCACGATTTCCAGGCCGTGCCCGTCCGAATCCAGCGCGGTCTGCAGCTGCAAAATGCCTTCCTGCACTGCCTCCATGGACAGGCCGGTGATCCCCGCGAGCTTTCGAGGCTCCACAGGGTCGTTCTCCAGCAGCAGAACCGCCTCGATGAGGGCCGCGTCCCTGGTCAATTCCATGATCCTACGGCTCCTCCAATGATGCGGCTGCGAGCCCCGCGCCCTGGGTCTCGGGTCCTGCCTCGGAGGGCTTTTCATCCGGCCGGGCCCTGACCCTGATATCCCCGAAGAGCCTGTTCTGCAGCACGAGGATCCTGCGTTCCTTCACGAGCTCCAAAACCGCCCAGAAGGCGCACACGATCTCCAGGATCGTGCGCTTCTTGACGAGATCCGTGAACATGAACTCCTCCCGCTGCTCGAGGATCTCGGTGATCAGGGTGATCTTCTCGTTCACGCTCACTTCCTCGTAGAGGTCGATGATCCTCTCCGATGAAAGATTCGACAGCAGCGAGCTGAAGGTCTGCAGGAGGTCCCACACGCTGACCTGGTCCCAGATACCTTCATCGGAGAAGGGCAGAATCCGCTGGCTGCTGTTTCGCTCGATGATCCATTCGACCTCCCCTTCCCTGTCGGACATGAGGTCGGAGAGCTTGCGGAACTTCTGGTACTCGATGAGCTTCTCCACCAGCTCTTTGCGGGGGTCCTCCAGCTCGTCATCCATGCTCAGCTCGACGGGAAGGAGCATCCTGCTCTTGATGTACAGGAGAGTGGCGGCCATGAGATGGAACTCCGTCATGGTGTCCAGGTCGACTTTCGCCGCGAAGCTCAGGTACGCAAGGTACTGCTCGGTGATGGAGGCGATCGGGATGTCGTAGATGTTGACTTCGGATTTCCTGATCAGGAAGAGAAGGAGGTCCAGCGGGCCGTCGAAATCGCCCAGATGAAAATGCTGCTTCTCTCCTGCGCCCGCGCTCGCATCAGCCATGAGTGTGAGGTCCAGCTCCCTTCGTGGTGCGTGTGATTGTGGGTATGAACGCCGCTGTCACGCTTCTGTATTCGACGGCCCAGTATACTCTCCCCCCGGGTGAAGGTAAACACCCCCGTCTCCGGAGGCGTCCTTTTCGAGGGCCGCGCGTGCCTTGCGGTATGGCTCACCGCTCCGCGGGTCGGCGCAATCGGGGTAGAGCTCCAGCAGTGGCACGAGCACGAAGAGACGCTCGGCGAGAAGAGGGTGCGGAACGACCAGGTTCGGCGTCTCGATGATGCGATCCCCGCACAGCAGGATGTCAAGGTCCAGGGTCCGTGGTCCCCGGCGGACTTCGATCTTCCTGTTCCTGCCGAAATCCGTCTCTATCTGCTGAAGCTGGGCGAGCATCCGGTCCGGTTCCAGGGTTGACCACGCCTCTCCCACTGCGTTCAGGTACAGGGGCTGCTTCTCAACATAGAGCGGCCGGGTTTCGTAGATTCGGGAAAGGCGCGCCGAGGAGCACAATGATTTCACCCGCGTCCAGGCGTCTTTCAGGGTCTTTTCTCGATCCCCGAGGTTCGAACCGAGCGCGATGAAATACCGCCAGCCGCGCTGTGCCTGCTGGGTGGATGGAGTGGCCAGCTAGAACAGCTCCTTGTCCGGGTCCTGCTCCCCAGGGTCACCTTCCGAGTCCGCGGGCAGTGCACCGGGCGCCCTGGCATTCGCAGCCTGGGCCGGGGCGGGTGCGGCCGCCTGCGCGGCCTGGGCCGGCGCCTCACCATCTTTCGGCCTGGCGGCTGTCGGAGCACCGGGCTTGGCGAAAAGCACTTCCCTGACCTTCTTCTCAACCTCTGCGTAGACCGCCGGGTTCGACTCCAGGAAGAGACGGGCGTTTTCCACTCCCTGGCCGATCCTCTCCTTGCCGTAGGAGTACCAGCTTCCGGCCTTCTCGATGAAATTTGTTTGAAGCGCAGCCTCCAGGAGGCTTCCGACCGCGGAAATACCCTTTCCGAACATGATGTCCATCTCCGCCTTGCGGAAAGGCGGAGCGACCTTGTTTTTCACGACCTTGACCCGGACCTTGTTCCCCACGACCTCCTCGTTCCCATGGGCGATACTCTCCACTTTCCGGATCTCGAGACGCATGGAGGAGTAGAACTTCAGGGCGAACCCGCCCGTGGTGGTCTCGGGGTTGCCGAACATCACGCCGATCTTCATTCGGATCTGATTGATGAAGATCAGGCAGGTGTGCGTCTTGGAGATCGTTGCCGTCAGCTTGCGGAGGGCCTGGCTCATGAGCCGGGCCTGGAGCCCCATGTGGGAGTCTCCCATGTCTCCTTCGATCTCCGCCCGCGGGGTGAGCGCCGCGACCGAGTCCACGACGATGATGTCCATTGCACCCGATCGGACG
This sequence comes from Spirochaetia bacterium, assembly GCA_049511935.1. Taxonomy (GTDB): domain Bacteria; phylum Spirochaetota; class Spirochaetia; order SZUA-6; family Fen-1364; genus Fen-1364. The sequence goes on from JBEKXR010000068.1 coordinate 7,095, forward strand.
AGGGATTCCACGATCTCCAGGGCCTGCTCTCCCGTGTCCGGCTGGGAGACCCACAGCTCGTCCACGTTGACGCCGAGGTTCTTGGCATAGACCGGATCAAGAGCGTGCTCCGCGTCCACGAAGGCCGCGATGCCGCCCTGCTTCTGGGATTCCGCGATTGCGTGCAGAGCGAGCGTGGTCTTGCCTGAAGATTCAGGGCCGTATATTTCGACCACCCTGCCGCGGGGATAGCCCCCGACTCCGAGGGCGGCATCCAGGAGGATGGAGCCGGACGGAATGACATCCACGTCCACCCTAGCGAAGTTCTCTCCGAGCTTCATGAGCGAGCCCTTGCCGAACTGCTTTTCTATCTGGAGCCGGGCGGCCTCCAGGGCGCGCGCCTTCTCCTCGTGGACAGCCGACTTCTTCTCAGGTGCCGGAGCCTCTTTTTTCGCCATTCCTGCTCAGCCTCGCTTCCTCTTCAACCTTCACTACGCGCGAAATGCCTTGCCGATTGCGTCACGGTTCCGATAAGTATAGCCGGAAGACCACGGATGTCCAGTAGAACCGCCTGCTCGCTCCTCCTCATTCTCCTCGCCGGTCACCTGTGTGCACAGGACTGGGAGGGCTTTGCCGCTTCGAGCGACCGCTCTGCGGACCCTGTTATCCTCCAGACAATGGCCGCGGGAGACCTGGAAACGAACATCGCGCTGTGCCGGGGGATCGCCCGGCGGAGCGACCCGGACGTCGGATCGATCATCGAATCACTCGCGGCAGGGCATGCGGCCCGCACCGCGGTGAGCACGGAGCTGCTCCTTCGCTACCTGCTCAAGGGCGTCCTGGATGCGAATCCAACTGAGGCGTCCCTCCGGAGCTGGGCCTCCACAAACGCCGTCCCGCTGGACATGCTCCTTTTCAGGATCACGGAATGCAAAAGCCCCCAGCTCAGAGGTGTCCTGCTCGCGTTTGCCGTCATCGCCCCGGGCACGCAGGGCATGCACGCGGTCATGGACGTGGGCGCTTCGGTTGTCCGCGAGCTCGAGGCCTCGGACGGGCTGATCCCTTCAGAGGACGCGGCGCTTGTCCTGGATTTCCTGAACGCGGCACGCCGCGCCGCGCGCTCGGACTTTTTGCCATATTGCACTGCGATCGCCCGGCTTTCGCGTGACAAGGTGATCGTGGACGCCGCACGCTCCGCGGCGTCTGCCCTCGCTTCGGCCTCGTGACCCGCCCACGGCCCGCGTTCCCCTGCCATCCGCTCGCGTGGACTCGCTGCGATCTTTCTGGTAGATTCCGGCCATGCGCGGCAGGCTCAAGATCTTCTCGACGCGGTCCCTCTCCGAATACCGCCGCGAGGTGATTGCCGCGCTCGCCTCCTATGCCCGCCGCCAGTCAGAGTTGTTTCCTGAGGGCATCGACGGGGATCTCTCCATCTCGAGATTTGCGGACGGAGAGATGGAAGCGGAGATCGGCACATCCGTCAGGGGCTGCGACGTGTTCCTCTTTGCCGGAGGGGCGCGCAACGAAGCGGGCATATCGTCGGAAGAGAACAAGCTGGAGACCTATCACGCGGTGGACGCCCTCCGCAGGGCGCAGGCGCAGCGAATCACCGTGTTCGAACCCTACTGCAGCCCCGGCAGGTCGGACAGGCTCACCCGGAGGAACTCGGTCGGCCTGTGGCTGCACTTCAAAATTCTTATCAGCCTGGGCATCGATCACTACATCACGTTCCAGCTGCACTCGGAGAAATCGAAGACCTTCATCGATCCCGCTCTCTGCGTCGTGGACGACATCCCGGCCCAGGCCCTGCTGCAGAAATTTCTGTGCGACAAGCTCATCGTCAAGCGGAAGCACCTGTACACCGAGGTGCACGATAACTGGCTGTTCTGCTCGGTGGATGCCGGCGGCGAAGCCCTGGCAAAGCGCTTCGCCTCCTCTTTCGGCACGAAGATCGTGATCAGCCACAAGCAGAGGGATTACTCCACGGCCAATTCCGTGGAGTCGATCAGCATCCTCACCTCCGATCCGATCGAAGGGAAGGTCCTGTGGATCATCGACGACATGATCGACACGGGCGACTCGATGTGCAAGCTCGTGCGGGAGCTTGCCACGCGCTCCCCGGAGGAGATCAACATCGCGGTCGTTCACGCGGTGTTCTCCCCGCCCGCGCTCCAGCGGATCGGGGAGCTCTGCGATGAGCACCTGATCGGCACGATCCTGGTGACGGATACGGTGCCGTGCACGCAGGAGGTTTTTCAGAAGCTTCCCTGCGTGCGCGTGGTCCCCTCCACGGTGATGGCGGCCGAGATCATCCATCGGCTGAACAGCGAGCTGCCGCTCTCACCCCTGCTCGCGCAGTTCAGCGCGGGGGACTACCTGAAGGAGTAGCGGCCCCCGCGGAATCGGAGGAACCCCTCCTCTTCCAGCTGCCCCAGCGCCTGGGGAAGCCGGGGGTCGGCGCGCAGCTCCTTCTCGATCTGCCGCATGGTGGCGGTTTTCCTCGCGATGATCACGGAGAGAATGCTGCCTCGCAGTTGGCGCAGGGATCCCTCGAACCGGGATTGCACCCTGTACCGGCTGCTCCGGCGATTGGGATTCTTTCGGCCTCCAGAAAGCGCGGTGCCGTAGTCCATGAGGGCGTAGTACCATTCACGGGGGTTTCCCCGGTCGAGGGTCTTCTCGACCAGCGGCCAGATGAGAGCGTCAGGAACCTTCTCGTGATCCGGAAAAAAGAAGTGGATGAAAACCCTGCGGATGTTCGTCTCGATGAAGACGAGCGGTTCGTTGAAGGCATAGACGATGACGGCAGAGGCCGTTGCATGCCCCACACCCGGCAGTTTCACGAGCTCTTCAACCGTGCGGGGCAGCCGCCCGCGGAAGGCGGAAGTGATCTGCCGCGCGCTCTCCCGCAGGGCAAGTGCCCGGCGGTTGTAGCCAAGGCCCATCCATGCGCTGATCACTTCCTGGATGCTCGCCGCGGCAAGCTGCCGGAACGAAGGAAATGCGCGCAGGAATCCAACATACTGCGGCATCACCCGTGCCACGCTCGTCTGCTGGAGCATGATCTCGGAAACAAAAACCCGGTACGGTGTGCGGTTCACCCGCCACGGCATCTCTCGCGCATGCGACTTGTAGAATCGCCAGACGAGTGATCGGAAAGCGCGGACGGAAGGGGTCAGAACCTCTTCTCCGAATCCAGGAGGATCGTGACGGGACCCATGTTCGTATAGGCGACCTCCATCGAGGCCTGGAATTCGCCGCTCGCCACGGGGATTCCGGACTGGAGAAAGGATTGGAGGGCACGTTCGTAGAGCGCCCGTGCCTTCTCCGGATCCGCGGCTTCCGTGTATGAGGGCCGCCGGCCTTCCCGGGCATCGCCGAACAGGGTGAACTGAGAGACGACCATGACGCCTCCCCCGATGTCCCGGACCGAGAGGTTCATCTTCCCCGCCTCATCCGGAAAGATCCGAAGATTCAGGACCTTGTCGCAGATGAACTGGGCGTCGCCCTCGGTATCATTCCTGCCCACGCCGAGGTACACGAGCACACCCTTGTCGATTCTTCCCGCCTGCCGTTCACCCACGCTGACCGTGCAGCCGCGGATGCGCTGCACTACCGCGCGCATGGCTCTCCACGGGTCACTGGGCCAGCCTGTGAAGGGAGGTGGCCAGCATGGTGGGAGCGGTGCCGTTCGTGACAATCTGCCCCAGAATTTCCACGGCGCTGCCATTTGCCAGGTCGGCGGCGAATGGCACTGTCACGGGCACGATCCCCTCGAGCTGTTTCTCCTGGTCGTAGCCGACGAGGAGATCGAACGCAATGGAGTCCTTCGCCACCTTCAAGTTGGCGACCTTGCCTTTCCAAACCACGGATGCCCCGTCGTAAAGGGCGGGCTGTTTCGTGACGGCCGCGTAGGCGTAGGAGTCTTTCACGGTATCGAAAGTGGCTTGCGTGACGAAGCCCTTGAGCATCCGCGCCCTCTCCTTGACCGCCGGTGCCGCGTTGGAGAGGAGGATCCGGTTGATGTCGACGACTGCAAGGTTGTCCCTGTAGGCCAGAAGCTCGTTCTTCGCCTTCTGGAACGTCTGCCGCACCTCCCCCTCGGTAAACACGAACGGAAAATCGGTGCCGATGTCGATGAAGGACGAGAGACCGGTCGGAATCTCGATGACCGACACTCCCGGGCGCTGCGGGCCCTGCGGACTTCCGAGCCGAACGCCCAGCCAGACCAGGCCGGCCAGCACGAGAACGCTCAATCCGGCGACCAGGATCGGAGCGAGGGCCACCCGCCGCGGCAGTGGGGGAAAAAGGGTCTTCAGCTTCCCGGAATCGATGAACTCCTGCAGCTCATCAGGCGTCATCCCCTTTCGCAGGAGATCCAGGCCCCTGCGGGCGATCGGGTTTGACGGCTGGGCTTCCACCACTTCGAGCCATCTCTTCAGTGCGCTCTCGTGTTCAGCCCGCCGAAAATGGACCGCGGCGAGCCCCAGGATGACGCTGGGCTCATCGTCCTTCAACTGGTGTG
>JBEKXR010000069.1:0-11427 GCA_049511935.1 Spirochaetia bacterium
GGAAATGGAAGCCGAGGCCGCAGGCATTGATGGATATGAAGAAGGCATGCAGCGCGCACCTGATGTACGACGTGGTGAGGATTGTGTGCCGAAGCACCAGCAAGGCATGCTGAAGGAAAACTGGCACCGAAATATCAAACCAAAGTCGCGCGAGCACGATCGCCGCACCGATCGCGCAGACGTCGCTGATCGCCTTCAGGATCGGCAGGCACAGGATGGAGGCGAGCACGCGCGGAATGACGATGTGTTGTGTCGGCTCCACCGCCATGAGGCGCAGCGCGTCCAGCTGTCCGCTCATCTGCATGGAGCCGATCTCCACGGTGAAGGCAGTGCCGATCTTGGCGGCAAACATCATGGCGCCGAAGAGGGTAGTGGCGGCGGAAAGCAGGAGGTAGAGGCTCGCGGCCCCCGCCCAGTTGACCACGCTGAACTTCGTTCCATACCAGCCGGCGAGCCAGGCGAACATGGCTCCTTCGACGATGCCCGCGACGGCGAGGATGCCGAAGCCCTCCAGCATCACGCGCACGATCTGCTGCCCGAGCTGCCGTGCGGGGAATGGTTCGCGGAAGAGCCAGAAGAAGAAGTTCCCGTACATGCTGGCGGTGGACGCCCCGGCATGTTTCCATTCCTGAACGGCTTCACTTTTGGCGTGCGGCATCTGGCTGCGATAGTAGTAACGATGCCCGGAGGTGTCAAGCTTTTCGCCTTTCGCGCGCGTGATCTGGGCACGCGATCTGAGCGCGCCTTGACAATCGAATGGCCCCACGTGACACTCTGCCGATGCTCTTCCCGCGCGCCGTCGACCTGCTGACGAGGGTTTTCGAGAACCCGGTCTTCCTCTCCGCGCTTTCGAGCTGGTTTCTCGCCCAGATCCTCAAGTCCTTCATCATGCTCGTCCGCAACAGGCCCCAGACGGCACGCGAGATACTCGCGAATCTCTTCTGGGCGACGGGGGGGATGCCCAGCAGCCACTCCGCCGTCGTGGTCGCCCTCGCGACCTCCGCGGGATTCGTCGAGGGGCTGGACTCGACCCTGTTCTTCGTCACCCTCTTCTATGCAATTCTCACCTTCCGTGATGCGCTGGGCGTGCGGCGCGCAGCAGGTGCCCAGGCGAAAGCCATCAATCAGCTCATCCGCGACCTCTCGCCACGGTTTCCTCTCCGCAGCAGGCCGGTGAAGGAGATCAATGGGCATACGATCTCCGAGGTGTTCGTTGGATCGCTTCTCGGGTTTTTCATCGCCGTTGCCTTCTGCACGCTGTGATGAAGAGGAAAAAATCCACACGCGAGGTTCTGTCCCTCGCGCCGGTGAAGGGGGGAGTGGTGCTCGCCCTGGCTCTGGCCGCGGTGTGGCTGACGAGCCTGTCGCAGGTCTCGGATCGACCGACACGAATCTGGCGGGGCTACGAGACACTCCTGATCCGCGCGGATGCCGCAGGCCCTTCGGCCCTCGACAGCGTCGTGAACGCGCTGGGCCCCGGCGTGGTGAGCGAGCACACGGCCCTCGTCAGCTTCTGGGACTTCACCGGGGTCGAGAACGTCCCCGTCGACCGGATGGACGCGAGGATCGATCCGAGCGATCCTCGGCATGACCGATTCATGGACGCCCTGCCGGGCTACTTTCGGGCGTCAAGCGTCTCCGCGTCTCCGACACGCCTCGCGGGCCGCGGCAGCGGCTGGAGCATTGCCTACATTCCAGCGCGGCGTGCCGCGGTAATAGATTTCCTGAGGATCGCCGCGGCGCTGGGGCTCCCCCGGCACGACGCCTGGAGACTGGCAGAGTTCGACCCGATCGAATTCCTGGTCTCCGCGGCCGGCATCCTCGCGCTGGCCGCGCTGCTCGCGCGCCCCTTTCGAAAGGAAGGCCGCGCCGGCCTCCTGCTCGCCGGCATAGGGGCCCTGCTCTGGATTCCCTTTCTCCTTCCCGGAGGAGTCGCGCGGCTCGCCCTCGCCCTCCTCCTCCTGGCGGCGTGGTTCCCTGCTGTGGACCTCTTCATCGTCCTCCATGGCTGGGACGAAAAGCTCCTGCGGGAGGCGCGGGATCCGCTGGTGAAGTTCCTCGCTGCGGCCGGCGCGGGCCTCGTGCTGCTCCTTCCCGCGAGTGGCTTCTCCGCCTCTGCGATCGTCTCCTTGGCGGGGTCTCTGACGGCATCCGTGCTCCTGATCGTCGCACTCGCCCTCCTCTGGGGCCGGGCCCGGCGCCCCCGTCGACGCCGGAAGAAATTCGAGCCCGTGCCGATCGTGAGACCCGCAGGAGGTCCTTCCCGCCAGGGCCAGGCAGGTTTTCTCCTCGCCTTCGCCGCGGTTCTGATCGCCGCGTCGATCGGTTTTCTCCGAAGCGCCCCGGTGCCCACGCCGCTTCCCGTATTCGGCGCGCGGGACTTCTCATGGGAGTCCCTCACCCGGCTCGGCCGGGACAGCAGGGCTCAGCGGCTGCCTGACTTCTCCGACCTCGTCACGCACGAAGCCTTCCAGGAAACCCTTGCCTTTGGGCGGCCGTGGGGGCTGCCGCGCCGCGACGAGAGGGTGTACGTCCGCGAATTTTCCATGAACCCGCGGGCCGGCTCGATCGTGCCAGAGATGAGAATGGTGAAGGTCTTCGATTCCGCTTGGCTCAACGCGGTCCTCAGCCGCTCCCTCCCGGGGAGCATCGAGCGGCTGCTCGTGACCCAGCGAAGGGCCATGGCGGTCGCCTGTCACGGCCAGGTGAGGATCCTGCTGCGTGAGCTTCCCGTCGCTGTGCTCGCGCTGTTCGTCTTCTCAACGTGGTTCGCGTGGGATCGGCGAGCGGCACCCTTGATGAAGAGCATTCTTCTGCGCTTTAATGGCGCTGCACGGCGAAACCAGGTCCCATGACGTATCCAACGAAACTCCCGAGGGGCGGGGTTGACCCGCCGGCAGAGATACTTGTTCCCCGCGGTTCGGGAATCACCAATGCGGCAGTGCCTTCCCGCGCGCTCATCCCCCTTCTCCAGCATGCCGGGAAGACTGCACTCTGCCTGGTGAAACCCGGGGACCGGGTCAGGGAAGGGATGCTTATCGGGAAGGCGGACGGATCGCGTTCCGCGAACGTGCATGCCTCGATCCCGGGGATCGTGATCGAGGTGCGGGACCATCTGCTGCCCACGGGGGAGCTGTGTGCGGCCGTTGCCATAGAGCTCGGAGGGGAATTCGATACATCAGGAAAGCCCCGTTCGCGCCGGGAGTGGGAGAGCCTTTCACGGCTGGACCTGCTGGACCGGATCAGGGGAGGCGGCGTCGTCGGGCTGGGCGGAGGATCGATCCCGACGCACCTGAAGCTCGCCGTCTCTCCCGGCAGCTCCTCTTCGCTTCTCGTCGCCAACGGGGTCGAATGCGAGCCTTCGCTCTGCGCTGACGACGCGCTGCTCCGTGAGAAAGCCTCCGATATGATGGAGGGCCTTCGCATCTGCCAGGCGCTCCTCACACCTGCGCGCACTGTCATCGCCCTGGGAGAGCACTCGGAGGACCTCGTGCCGGAGTTCGAGCGTCTCGTCCGTCAAAAGGCGATGAAAGTCGACGTGGCCGTGCTTCCCTCCCGCTACCCGTACGGGCACGAGCAGCTCGTGCTGGTGGCCCTCGGCTGCCGGCCCCCCGGCAGCGAGTCGTCCGCAACGGTTCTGAACGTGGCCACTCTGTACGCCGTCTTTGAAGCGGTGGTTCTTGACAAGCCCCTCTTCGAGCGCGTGCTCACGATCACCGGCTCTGCGGTGCGCCATCCCCGGAATCTCAAGGTGAGGTTCGGCACGAGCATAGGGGACCTCCTGGAGGAGTGCGGCGGCCTCGGATCGGAGGCGGCGAAAATTGTCATGGGAGGCCCGATGCGCGGGGTCAGCATCGATTCGCTCGACCTGCCCGTGACGAAGGGGACCTCCGGGATCATCGCGTTTGGAGGCCCGGCTGCCCTGAAAAAAACGGAGCTCCCGTGCATCCGCTGCGGGAGCTGCATCGAAGCATGTCCCTGGGACCTCGTGCCGACACGCCTCTCCAAGCTCGTCCGCGTGGGAGAGGCGGCCACCGCCGATCGCGAGGGTCTTTCGAGGTGCACGGAGTGCGGCTGCTGCGCCTACGCCTGTCCGTCACGCATCCCGCTCGTCGCGGTCCTGCGCGAGGGAAAAAGAGCGCTGAGGGGATCCGATGCCTGACGCCAGAGACCGGGCCGGTCGCGCGGCGTCCTCGCTCATGCCGGCACCACATATCGGTGTGCGCACGTCCGCGGCACGGATGACGTGGCTCGTGAGCCTCTGCCTCCTGCCGGCGGCGGGATGGGGCGTGTTTCTCTTCGGGACTCCCGCGTTGATCGTGCTCGCGTTCTCCATCGGCACGGCGGTTCTCGCCGAGCTTGCCTCGACGCTGCCTTTCGGACGGTTCACCCTGCGCGACGGGAGCGCCCTCCTGACCGGATGCATCGTCGGCCTGCTCATGCCTGCGGGCGCTCCCGCCTACGTGCCGGCAGCGGCCTCCGCGTTCGCCATCCTGGTCGTCAAGCAGAGCTTCGGCGGCCTGGGCAGGAACTGGATGAACCCCGCGATGGGCGGAGTGGTGTTTGCATTTCTCTCGTGGTCCGGGCCCATGTCGCAATGGATTGCCCCGCGGGGGGGCACCGTTCAGGGTGCGGTCGTGCCGCCTCTGGAGGCGCTGCGGGCCGCCCTCGCCGCTCCCGGCGCGAGGGGAACCACGCCCCTCGCAGTCCTCTCCAACGCCGGCTTCAGGTTCAGCGATCTCGATTCCCGGGTCCTCGGTTGGATCAACTCCCACGTTCTCGCGCCCCTGGGGACCGCCCTCCCACCAGGGGCTTTCGACGTGCTGGTCGGACACGTTGCAGGCGGCATCGGCACAGTTTCCGCACCCCTTCTGTTGCTGGGTGCGTGGTTCCTCCTGTCGCGGGGCATCATCCGCTGGCACCTCCCGGTCTTCTACGTGGGAACATTTGGTCTTCTGGCCGCGATCTTCGGGGGACTCGGCACAGGGCAGGGGTGGTTGGCCGGCGGCCCCGGTTTCCATCTCCTCTCGGGGAGCCTCGTTCTCGGGGCATTTTTCGCCGCGCCCGACCCCGTCACTTCGCCGCTCACCAACAGGGGCAGATGCATGATCGGGATCGTGCTGGGCGTGCTGACATTCTTTCTTCGTTTCTTCGGTTCCCTTGGCGACGGGGTCGCCGCATCGATCGTCCTGGGCAACTGCGCGGCACCTCTCGTGGACAGATGGACGTTCCGCAGGAGAACGGGACACCAGGAAGGCATCGCATGACATCGGGCAAAGCGCTTTGGAATTCCATCCTGAGCGAGAACCCGCGTGCCCTTCTGTTTCTCGGGCTGTGCCCGGCCATCGCCGTTTCCGTCCGGGTCATCGACGCGCTCTGGATGTCCGCGGGAGTGATCCTCGTTCTTGTCCTGTCGGGCCTCGCAATGGCGCTGCTTTCAGGAGAAAGCGCAGGGGCTGAAGCAGTTTTCGCCCCCGGCGGCGCAGAATCCGCCACCGCCCGCGGCAGCCTCGCCGCTGGCTGGATGCGGGCACTGTTGATCACGTCCTTCCTTACTGCCTCCTTCGAAGCGGGTCTGCTGGCACTCGCACCGACAGCGAGCGCGGCTCTCGGCATCTACGCTCCCCTCATCGCGGTGAATTGCCTTGTGCGGGGCAGGGGGATGTCGGGCTTCCCCCACTCGTCCCCTGGCGGCTCCATGGCAGCCGCGCTCGGGAGAGGAATCGGGTTCGCCGGATCCCTGGTGCTGATTGCGCTGGTGCGGGAGGCGCTTGGCGCGGGCACGATCACGCTCTTTCCCGTGGGCGGCTTCGGAGGTACCATCGGGATACCGATTCTCGTTGAACAGCCGGTTCGAGCTCTGGGTTTCGCGGGTGGCGGCCTGCTGTGCCTGGGATACCTCGCGGGCGCCGCCCGCCTCATCTCGCCGCACGCGGCCGCGAGTTCAGCGAGCGGAAGGGCGGCAGAATGAGCTGGGTGGCGATCATCCTGACCTTCGCTCTCGTCGACAACGTGATCCTCTCGCGGTTGCTCGGCGTGGAGGCGGCGGCGTTCGCGCCCGGCGGCATGCGGGCGGCGGCGGGTGTCGGAGGATTCATCGCGGTACTCATGGCCGTCTCGGCCGTGGGCGGGTGGGCAGTGGACTCGCAGGTGCTGATGCCGCTGGGGTTTACCCTCCTCCGAACGCCGGTGTTCGTGTTTTTCGTCGCGGGCCTTGCATTCGCGCTCCGCGCGATCTGCGTTCGCTTCCTGCCTTCAGTTTTGCAGGCAGCCGGAGTCTCGATTCCCGAGATCGCGGTCAACACCGCCGCGCTCGGCCTGGTGCTCATCACCACACGGGGCGAGTACACGGCGCTGGAGAGCCTGGTCGCGGGGCTCGCTGCCGGCGCGGGGTACTTTTTCGTCACCGCAATGATGATGGCGATCAGCGAACGACTGGAGGTCGAGCCCGTTCCTCGCGCCCTGAAGGGCTTCCCGCTGCAGCTCATCACCGCGGGACTCATCGCGTACGCGTTCATGGCATTCGACCGGGCATTTCTCGCGCGCGTCCTGGGCGGGTAGGAAACATGGGCAAGACCAGGATCATCATCGGGACTCACAACCACCTGCCCCTCGGCCGCAATGAGGAAGCTGCCGAACGGCTCTACCAGGACTCGCTGAAGCCCTTCCTCGCCGTGGTCTACCGCTACCCGGGGTTTCCCGTGACCCTGCATTACAGCGGCATCCTGATGGAGTGGCTGGAGGAATCCCATCCCGAGTTCCTCACGCTGCTCGGCGAGATGGTGGCCCGCGGTCAGGTCGAGGTGCTGGGCGGCGGCTACTACGATCCGATCCTTCCGCTCATCCCGACAAACGACAAGCTGGGACAGCTCGAGAAAATGACCACATGGCTCCGAGTCCGCTTCGAGACTCGTCCCCGCGGCTGCTGGATCGTGGAGAAAGTGTGGGAGCAGTCGCTGGCGTCCGTGCTTCGCGCGAGCGGGATGGACTATACATTCGTGGACGACGGACAGTTCGCGATTGCGGGCGTGGACGAGGATGAGCTGTTCATGCCCTTCATCACGGAAGACCAGGGGAAAATCATCTCGCTTCTTCCCGTCTCGGAGCGCATGCTGGAGCTCGCCGCGCTGGCGGAGCCCTCGGAAGCCATTGCGTTCCTCCGCACCGTACCCGGCAGCGGCCGTCCCGGCGCCTCGGGCCCGATCGCGGTCCTCATGGACGACGGGGCTTCCGCGGCGTCCCGTTTGCTCCAGAACGGATGGCTCGAGGGGTTCATCCGGATCTCAGAGGCGAATGAGGACTGGCTGGAAGCAACGACCCCCGGGCAGTACCTGAAGGATAACCCGCCGGCCCGTCGGCTTTTCATTCCTTCCAGCTCTTCCCTCGACATCATGCGCCTGGCTCTTCCGCCGGCCCGGCGCGACGCATTCGAGAGCGCGCGTGTTCGCGCCAACGGATCTTCAGGGAACCGGAGGTTCCTCGTCGGCGGGCATTTCAGGGACTTCCTCAGCCGCTATCCCGAGGCGTGGCTGATGTACGCGAAAATGATGAACACGCACGTGCTGGTGAACCAGGTGCGGGGAGACAAGTACAAGAAGAAGGCCGCGCAGAACGAGCTGTGGAAGGGCCAGTGCCACCACGCGTACTGGAACGGCGGAACGGGCGGAATCTACGAGAACGAGCTGCGCAAGGCTGTCTACCGTTCCCTCATCGAAGCGGAGAAGATCACCCGGGCGACCGAGATATTCGCCCCCTCGATCCTGAGCGTCGACTACGACATGGACAATCGCATCGAGTATCTCTACCAGGGCTCGGAGCTCAACGCGTACATCCATTCTCTCGGCGGAGCGATGTTCGAGCTCGATTTCCTTCCGGCGTCCTGGAATTATCTGGATACGATCGTCGACCGCGAAGCGCCGCGTCGGAAGGGAGAGACGTTCGGTCCGGAAGGTGCGCGAAGCTACGAACGCAAGGCCTTTCTCGACCATTTCTTCACCCCGGGCGCCCGCATCGGGGATTTCCAGACCGGACTGCTCGCCGAATCGGGTGACTTCCTCTCTTTTCCCTACGAAATGGTGGAGCTCAACAGGGCGCTGCCGGAGCTGCTCATGAGGCGCGACGGCACGATCACCGTCGATGCGCTCGCGCAGCCCCTCCGGGTGGAGAAGCGATTCGTGTTCCGCCCCCGCTCGATCGACGTGTACTACCGGCTCACCAATCCCGGGAACGACAAGATTTCCGCGTCATTCGGTGTGGAGATCAACGTCTCCCTGGCCGCGCGCTCCGCGGAGAACGGCCGGCTGTTTCTCCTCGACGAGGACCGCAAGAAAGAGATTTCCTCCGATGCCGCCGAGATCGAGGGCGTGCAGGGATTGCTCGTCCGTGATGTGCGCAACGAAGTGTCGGTTACCCTGTCGTCGGTCCGGGCCTTCCGGTGCTGGAACGTCCCCGTGGAAACCCCGCTGCCGAAGGCGGATTCAACGCTGCCGAAGGCGGATTCAGCTTCCCGGACGGATGGCAGCGAGCGCCGGGAGTTCCAGTCTCACTGCTTTGTGTCGCTGTGGGATTTCGCGCTCGCGCACGGGGAGACCTGGGAGAATCACCTGAGCGTGGGATTCGAGAGGACACAATCAGCCTGAAGACGGCCTAGAGGTCCGACTTCTCCAGTGCGGCGAAACAGGCATCGATCCACGGCGCGCTCACCTGGTAGTAGAAGTCCTGCGCCGTGAGAAACTCCAGAAGCGCATCCCGCGTCTTTCCCTGGAAATAATCGACCTGGCCAAGGTAGAAACGTGCCCGCGCGCTGAGAGGCGGTTTTCGGGGAAGGCTCAGGAAATCCTGGAGCCTCTGCTGTGCGCCCGTCATGTCTCCGCTGAGGAAGGGACCCTGGACAATCTCCTGGAGCCGCGCGACCTCGCTGCCGGGTGTCGGGGTCGCGTCGGAAGGAAGCACCTCGGGCCGTGGCGCTTTCCGGTCAGGAGGCGTGAGGTACTGCTGGAGCGCCGCGATCGACTTGTTCGTGGAATCCGATATGCGTCGCGCTGGAGGGAGGTCCGTGAGGTTGGTCGCCGGGATCGCCTGTCCGGTCTGCACGCCGCGATCGATTGCCAGGGAGGGGAGGGGAATTCCGCGGCGTGACGCCGGCGAAATGGCGGGCAGGCCGTGGCTTGCCGTCACCTGCAGCTGCACGGGGTACGCCGTGGCGTTCGCGCCCTTCACCAGGGGCGCCTGACCCAGCTTGAACAGGCCCGCGTCCAGGACGGCGAACCAGTAGTCGACACCCGGAAGAACTGCCAGGACATAGCGCGTCGTGCCGGGATCCAGGGGCGTGGTCCTGGTCGCCCTCAGGAGATCCTCCGATCTCGCAAAAGCGGAGGGGCCCCAGAAGAGGAGCAGGTCCCGGCTGGGGTTCGAAACGGAGAATGAAACCTCGATGATGTCCCCCTGCCCGGTTGGACCGGCCTTGATGCTGATGACTTGCGCCGCCAGCTGCTCCTCCGGGGCGGCCGTCTGCGGCGATACCGGTGCGCTGGTCTTGTTCCTGAATGGGACCAGAAAGGGATACAGAGTGCCGGCGGTGTCACGGATGAGCACGGCGTAAAACCAGCCGCGTGGATCCGGCGGCGCGTCGATGAAGGAACCGGCTCCCGTGGCCACGCTGCCGATCACCGTCGCCTTCGCCAGGGTCTGCCCCGAAATCTCCTCGGCGGATCGGTACACGATGCACGTTCCCTTGAGATCGGGCGAGTCCACCCACGTGAGCTTCACCTGGTAGCCGACCGGCTCCGCCTTCAGGCGGGAGACGAAAATTGTCGTTGAATCCGCGGGGTACCGCGATGCGGGAGTCCTGGGAGACGCCGACGCGGGGCCGGCCTGCTGCGCACCGACGGGAACACCCGCGGCGAGCGCCGCAAGCACGAAAAGGACTGCCGCGCAAAATCCGGGCCGCGCTTGCGCGGATTCGCGCCGCGCTTGCGCGGATTCGCGCCGCGCTTGCGCGGATTCGCCTCGGGCGGCGCGTCCCACGTTTCGGAGCCGATTCTCCCGCATGGGCATCTCCTTCTTATTCAATGTTGTCGGCTTTTCAGCTGGTTGTCCATAGGAGGCAGTTCCAGCGAGGAAGGGCATTTACAGTCTCCGGACAATGCCGTAGACTGGCGGACGATGTTTGTCGCCGTTGCCTGCGAATTCGCGAACGAAGATCACCGCAAGGCCGGCTACGACCTCCTGGTGCAGTACGGCTTCCGCAAGGTCCTGAAAGACGCCTTCGAGAGCGCGACGCTTTCCGAGGTGGCACTCGGCAGGCTGAAGAAAGACCTTGACAGGGTCGCCGATTCCTATGATAGCATCCGCCTCTACCAATTCCCCGTTGAGGGCACCCTTGCCATCACCATATTGAAGGAAAAGAAGTGGCGGCGCCTGATCGTGAAGGCATGAGGGGCGGGGGAGGAAGACATCGTGCTCACCGAACTGGAACAGAAACTGCAAACGCTCGGCACCCGGATCGAGGAAACCTGGAGGGGTCTTTGACCCGGCGGCGCTGAAACAGAAGATCGACGAGATAGAGAAGAACACGTCCCAGCCCGATTTCTGGCAGGATAAGGAGAAGGCGGGGGAGGCGCTGTCGCGGCTGAAGGCGCTGAAGCGGCGCTACGAGCCCTGGGCGAAGCTGCGCTCCGACTACGATGACCTCCTGGGGATCTGGCGGCTCGCCCTGGAAGAGAAGGACGAATCGCTGGAGCAGGACCTGCGCGCATCCTGGGAAGGGCTGGAGAAGAAGTACGGCGAGCTGAAGGTCCTCGAGCTTCTCGGGGGCGACAACGACTCCTCCTCGGCCTTCCTCACCATCCATTCGGGAGCGGGTGGAACCGAGGCCTGCGACTGGGTGAGCATGCTCTACCGGATGTACAATCGATGGGCTGACCGGCACGGGTACTCGGTGGATATCCTGGATATTCTCGAGGCCGAAGGCGGGATCAAGAGCGTGACAATCCAGGTGAACGGGCCCTATGCCTACGGGTACTTGAAGGCCGAGACGGGCATCCACCGTCTCGTGCGGATCTCGCCGTTCGATTCGAACGCCCGGCGTCATACCTCTTTCGCCTCCGTGTTCTGTTTCCCGGTCCTCGACGACACCATCGACGTCGACATCAAGCCCGAGGACCTCAGGATCGACACCTATCGGGCGGGCGGGGCCGGCGGACAGCACGTGAACAAGACGGATTCCGCCGTGCGCATCACGCACCTGCCTACCGGCATCGTGGTCCAGTGCCAGAACGAGAGAAGCCAGTACAAGAACAAGGCATTCGCAATGAAGGTGCTGCGCTCCCGGCTGTACGAGCACTACAAGAACGAGCGGGACAAGGACCGTGAAAAGCTGGAGCAGGAGAAAAAGGACATCTCCTGGGGAAACCAGATCAGGTCCTA
>JBEKXR010000070.1:0-11349 GCA_049511935.1 Spirochaetia bacterium
GCCGATGTCCTGCAGGCCCTTGTTGATGAAGTTGTTGCAGACGCCCGGATCCAGGACGCCGTCGAGCACGTAGGAGATTCTGTTGATCCCCGCGTAGTACTTGGGCATCATCTGCGTGAACGGCTCCAGCTTGTCGCTGGTCACACCCTTCAGTGAGGGGATGAACGCGCCGGTCTCGAGTTTGATCTGCTGGACTTCAGGGGAATAGTAGTACTTCAGCAGCCGCACGGCGGCCTTTTCCCTGTCCGAGCCCTTCGGGATGGCGGCCGAGATGCCGAGGCCGACGCCCGCGATGGCGGACACGACACCCGGGTTCTTCTCGCCCGGGATCGCCGGGAAGTTGATGAACGCGTAGTCCGTTCCCTGCATCGCGGGGTCGATGAGTGCCTGGCCGGTCGACTTGTCCGTCAGGTAGAAGCCCTGGCGCCAGTCGCCGTCGATGATGAACGCGGCCTTGCCGGATGCGAAGAGCGTGGGTCCATCGCCGTATCCGAGCTGGACGTCCGAGCGGGGGATGACCCCGTCCTTGAACATCGTGTCGATGAAGGAGAGGGCGGCGACGTATCGTGGATCCGTGAACTTCACCTTTCCCGTCTTCACCTGGTCCACCCAGCCGTCACCGAGCATGCGGCCGACGACCGTGGAGAACAGGCACGACTGCATCTGCCAGCCGTCCCCGTCGGGCAGCGTGATGACCTGGATGCCCTTCGCCTTCAGCCGGGGAACCATGGCCTTGAGGTCGGCGTAGGTCTTGGGAAGCCCGAAGCCGTTGTCGGCAAGGAGCTTCTTGTTGGCGTACATGACCGTCGTGTACGTGATGCTCTGCGGCAGCTCGGCAAGATAGCCCGAGGCCTGCGCCTTGGGGTTGACCGCAGGGGCCACGAAGTTGGACAGTAACGTCTTGCCCAGGAGCGGAGTGAGGTCCTTCATCAGGTGCATCTGGTGGAGGATCGCGGAGCTCGAGCGGCTGGACGGCCACATGTAGATCACGTCGGGAATGTTGCCTGCCGCGATGTAGGCCCCGAGCTTCTCGTGGAAGGGCTGGTTGAACAGGATTTCCATCTGCAGATCGATGTCCGTGTTGTCGTCCTTGAACTTCTGCCAGATCGCCTGGTCCTCCGCGTACCCTGCCTGCGACGCATCGATGTAGTACATGAAACGGAGCGGGGTCGCCTGGGCCATGGCGGTCATGGGCACCAGCATCGCCAGGACGAGGACGAGCGCCAGGAAAAGAGTCTTCTTCATAGCGCAAACCTCCTGAAAGGATTCTTTCCCCCTCAACGAGGGGTCTTTTCTCTGAGTCGGGGCGCGGCGTCACTCACCTGCGCCATCGGTGCGGCGCACGAGCCGCGCTCCACGAGCCGGGGCGGGACGACCATCGCCATCCTCTCGGGCTCCCTGCCCGCCATCAGCTCGAAGAGCATCTCCACGGCGGCCGCGCCGATCTCCTCGATCGGCTGCGCGATCGCCGTGACGCCGGGAGTGAGGTGAGCGAAAAAGGGGTGATCGTCGAAGGAGATCACGGAGATGTCACCCGGCACCGCGCGCCGCATTTCAGTGCAGGCCCGGAGCGTGCCCATCACGAGGTCGCCGGCCGCCACGAAGATGCCCGTCACCGCGGGCCGGGAGAGCAGAATGCCCTCGACGCATCGCGCCGCTTCCACCGTGTCATAGGGACAGTGCACCACGACCGGATCCGGGAGGCCCCGTTCCCTGCAGCTGTCACGGAAGCCCTGGACCCTGTCGTGCACGTAGGGGAGTGCGGGCGGTCCCGCCAGCACGGCCAGCCTTTCGTGGCCCTTGCCGGCCAGGTGCTCGGCTGCCATGCGGGCTCCCAGGGAGTTGTCGACGTCCACGTAATGCGTGCTGATGCGCGAGTTGCGGCCGACCATGACGAAGGGGAGGTTCTTCACCAGCAGCTCCGCGAGCTGCTTCTCGCCGAACGATTCCGCGCCGATGATCGCCCCGTCGATGCGCCTGCCGCGAAGGATGCTGCGGAACGCGGAATCCACGTCGTCTTCCGAGCGCGCCGTGGAGAGCAGGACGTTGATCCCGCGCGCCGCTGCCTCCTGCGTGACGACGGTGAGAAAGACAGGCCAGAAGGTGCTTGTCAGCGTGTATTTCCCCGTGTGGGGAATGACAAAGCCCATGGTATTGGTTTTCCGGGCGGCAAGCCCGCGAGCTGACGCGTTGGGATGGAAATCGAGGGACTCGATCAGCTTCATGACCCGGCGCCGGGTGTCATCGCCGACTCCCGTCACCCCGTTGATGACCCGGGAGACCGTGCCTTTGGAGACGTGAGCCATTTCGGCGATGTCTTTAATCGTCAAGGAAGTCCTCGAACATGGCTGGTAAATCGGTATCTCTGATGATTGTACGAACGCGCTTTTTCCTTGTAATCAGCATGGCTCACTTGTTTTTCCGTAACCGATTGCATGGTATAGCACCGCCCATTACAGATGTCAAGGAAAATATGAATATATTTTAATTACTTATATAATAAATATTAATGAGAAGATCCGATTTGCTCTTCTGTGATTCCGAATCAATGGTCGCTCTAAAACTGATATTTCACTAAACCGTTTTCTCTACAATTCCACAATTCAAAAGGATTTGGATCGCGCCTCCCGTGCGCGGAGCTTTCGCTGAAGCCTCTCATGCCGCTTCCTGATCTCCACCCTGGTCCGGCCGTCCAGGGGAAGATTCCAGGACATCGCAGTTTCGACCAGTTGAAGCGCCGCTTCGTACTGTCGCGTCCTGTGCTCGTGGTGCTTGGCGAGCTCGATCGCCGCCCTCAGGCTTCGGGTTCCGGCAAGCAGTTGCTCCCACACTTCCGCGGCAAGGTCCCACGCGTGATGCTTCTTGTGATGAAGGGCAAGTGCGACGCCCGCCTGCTCGCTGCCGCGGCGGAATGCCTCCTCCAGCAGGGCAGTGCCCGAGGGGTCGCCGGTCCGGATCAGCCATGTGCCGAGGGCGCGCTCGTCGACGCGCGCGGACGGCGGGCCGCCGCGAACGAGCCCCCCGATGACGTCGTACAGCCGGGCGAGCGAGACGATGTCCATCACGTTGTGATCGAAGACGACCGGGAGCGAGCCCGGCCTCCCCGTGCGGAGGAACTCCAGCCAGATGAGCGGGATGTCCTCGCCCGCCACGTCCAGCTCCCGCGTGAACCCCAGGACGTGAGATTCCATCGAGCGCAGGCTGCAGTCGCCGACGATGGATTTCCAGAGCCTTCTCGAATGGTGGAGCAGGTCGACCTGGGGACCCGGCTCCCACGGAATGCGGTTCATGCGGAAACGGGTCCGCAGAAGATGGCTGTCGAACGTCTTTCCATTATAGGAGACGTGCGCCCGGTAAGGCTCCAGCATCTCCCGCACGGCGAGGAGGAACTCCGGCTCGCCGGGAAAATCCGAAAGGAAAAGCTGCTCGACCGCGAGATCCCTGCCCTCGCACCAGGCAGCTCCGAAGAGGAAGATCACGCTTCCGGCTCCGCCCGAGAGCCCCGTGGTTTCCGTGTCGTAGAACACGAGCTGTTCGGCGGCGCCTGCCTCGGGAGAGAAGCGGTCCGGCCAGATCCCCACGCCCCTCCCGGAGAAGTACTGCCTTCTACGGAAGAGAAACTCGCCTTCGCGCTTCCAGTCCGGAAACCGGGGATCACCGGCATTTTTCAGCGATGAGTTCACGATACGCCGCGAGTCCGGTGCTGACGCCGTCTCTGAGCCCACTCGCAGGAAGTCGATGCGTCGGCGCGTCCGTGAGGGAACGGCCGACCCTTCCTCGGCCATCAGCGCTCCCGGACCCCGGCCGATTCAAGCGCGCCGATCCACGCGCCGAGGAACCCGCACACGGCGCGTTTCGCGTCCACTCCGCCCTGCTCATCGGCCGTCACCGCAGGTGACATTTCAGGCGCGCCGATGCAGGAAGGACAGCCGTTTTCGCACGGACAGTTCTCCACGACCTCCCGTGCACCGCGGGCGATCTGCGGCAGGTTGTCCAGGAAACCCTCAGACAACCCGATGCCCCCCGGGTACTGGTCGTACACGTAGAGGCAGGGCGCCTCGAAGTGCGGGTCGCGAACTCTCTCCGAAACTCCCAGGTCCCTTGGATCGCAGAGGAGGAACACCGGGGCGACCGTGCGCAGAAGCACGCCCAGCCTCTGGATCACGATTCCCCGCTCTGTGTCCGACAGCGCGGCAAAGGCCCGGCCCGGAGCGGTGTCACCGTCGAAGAGCAGGACGGCGGAGCGCGTGTGCATTTCGTCCGCGGGAAGCGTGATGTCGCCGTAGCCGACGTTCTCGTTCGTGTGGTACTTCAGCTTCTTGAACTTCGTGGCCTGGGTGCGCACGAGGATGTCCCCCAGCGCCGCGCGCGTGCCGGCAGCGGTCCGTTCCTCGTCGACCACGAGCACCTTGATGTCCGTCTTCACGATCGAGTCGGTCCAGTAGTCGGTGTCGGTCTCCTCCACGAAGCACCGGCGGTTCTCCAGGTCCAGGTTCTTCACCACGTACTGATCGCCGAGATGGATGTAGATGGCATGGTCGAAGACGAGGAGCTTCGCGGAGGGCATGTCCATCTCGCCGATCACCTCGTTGCGTCCCCGGGTGGTGTCCACGATCACGACGTTCTCCGCCGTGGACGTCCGCAGGGACACGTTTTCCGCCGGATACGAACGGTCCGCCCAGTACCACTTCGCGCCCGCGTGCCGGATGACTCCCTGCTCCGCGAGGTAGCCGAGGAGATCCGCCGCGCCCTCTCCGAAGGACTCCCCTTCCTCGAAGGGAAGCTCGAAGACCGCGCACTTCAGCTGGTCTGTCTGGATGAAGATGTTCCCCGGGTCGATGTACCCGTTTTCCGGGGAACGCGAGAAGAAGTACTCCGGGTGCTGGATCACGAACTGGTCCGTGGGAGAAGAGGAGGCGACGAGGATGGAGAGCGACACCGTGTTCCGCCGTCCTGCGCGGCCTGCCTGCTGCCACGAAGAAGCGATGGTGCCGGGAAAACCCGCAAGGATCGACGCGTCCAGCCCGCCGATGTCGATGCCCAGCTCCAGGGCGTTGGTCGACACGACTCCCTGAATGCTTCCGTCGCGAAGGCCTTTCTCGATCGCGCGCCTTTCATTTGGCAGGTAGCCTCCCCGGTAAGACTGGACCGTGATCCCGTGGTTGTCAGTGTAGAAGTTCTTCAACGAATCCCTGATGTACGTGGCGATGAGCTCTGTACGCACACGCGAACGGGCAAACACGATCGTTTTCACGCCCGCTTTCAGCAGCCGGGTGGCGATCCTCTGGCTCTCCAGGACGACGCTCCGGCGGATCCCCTGCACCCGGTCCACCAGCGGCGGGTTGTACAGGACAAAGTGCCTCTCTCCAGACGGGGCGCCGTTCTCGTCCACGAGCGTGGTCTCCTTTTCCAATATCCGGCCGGCGAGCTCGTGGGGGTTTCCGATTGTCGCCGAGCAGCAGATGAAGACCGGCGAGGCGCCGTAGAACTGCGCGATCCTCTTCAGCCGGCGGATGACGCTCGTCATGTGCGATCCGAAGACTCCTCTGTAGGAATGCATCTCGTCTATGACGACGAACCGCAGGTGCGTGAGTGCCTTGATCCACTTGGGATGGTTCGGGAGGATTCCCGTATGCAGCATGTCGGGGTTGGTGATGATGATCCGGCCCTCGTCCCGCGCGGAGATCCGGATGGAGCCCGGCGTGTCCCCGTCATACGTGAAGACTTTCACCGGGATCTCCCCGCCGAGCACCACCTCGTTCAGTTCCGACTGCTGGTCCTGGGAGAGAGCCTTGGTGGGAAACAGGTACAAGGCGCGCGCATCGGGGTCTTCGAGGAGCGCCTGGAGAACGGGCAGATTGTACGCGAGAGTCTTTCCCGAGGCGGTGGGGCTGACCAGGACGACGCTCCTGCCCGCACGCACCTCGTTCCAGGCCGCGAGCTGGTGGCTGTAGATCCGGTCGATGCCGCGCGCCTTCAGAGCGGAACGAATACGCGGGTCCACGCCCGGCGGGATATCCGCGTACGTGCCTTCACGTGCGTGCACCACCTCCCAGTGGGTCACCCTCTCGCTGAACTCCGGATCGCGCCGCAATGACCCGATGATGTCGGTCAGCATCCCCCTCCCCCGGTTTCATAGTACCACGGCCGGAGGTGAGGGGCAAGAACAGGCAAGTCGTGGTAAGATGTCACCGGCGCCAGGGGGGCATGCAGGTGAAAAAATCCATTGATGAAAAATACCGCAGCATCTTCGAGCATTCCGCGGTGTCCCTCTGGGAGGAGGATATCTCGAGACTGCGGTCAAAGCTCCACCAGATGAAGACCGGCGGCAGCTTCAGCCTGCGCGCCCACTTGGCCG
Source organism: Spirochaetia bacterium (assembly GCA_049511935.1). Lineage (GTDB taxonomy): Bacteria > Spirochaetota > Spirochaetia > SZUA-6 > Fen-1364 > Fen-1364. Next base: position 6,359 of record JBEKXR010000070.1, read on the forward strand.
CCCACCCCGAGTTCGTCCAGGAAGCTGTCGGCCTGATTGAAGTGACCGACGTGAACCAGGCGAGTCTCCGCCTTTTCGAGGCTGACCGCAAGGAGCAGCTTCTCGGCCCCCTGAATGTGGTCCTCGATGCCGTCTCCCGGGCGGCACTCGGCGAGACGATCCTTGCAATCGATGAGGGGAGAAGCGACGTTGAGGCCGAATCCACCGCGGTGACTCTGAATGGGAAAAAACTGTCCCTGATCGTGAGGTCGCACATTCCCCTGGCCGATGCCGCCTACCCTCGCATGCTCGTCAGCCTTGTCGACATCACCGCGCGCAAGGAAGCCGAGGAGCGGGAGCGCCGCAGCTCAAACATTCTCAACAGCATGATCGGATCGGCTCCCGATGCGATATTCGTGAAGGACCGGTCGCTGCGGACGGTGTTGTGCAACGCGGCCCATTCCCGGTCCATCGGTAAGGAACCGAAGGACACCTACGGCAAGACCGACATCGAGAACGGGTGGAGCGCCGAGGTCGTCAAGGGGAATCCGGAGAAGGGGATCGAGGGCTGGGAGAAGGACGACCTGGCAGCCCTCTCGGGGGCGACCGTCCAGGTTTCCGGCACTCCTTTGAACGTCAACAACGAGATCCGGTATCTCGACGTTGTGAAGATGCCCTTGCGTGACCAGGACGGTGCCGTTATCGGTGTCATCGGGATCGGCATCGACGTCACCGAGCGGAGGAGGGTGGAGGCAGACCTGCGAAGGGCGAAGGAGTTCGCCGAGAACCTGATCAACACGGCGAATGTCATCGTCCTGGGCCTCGACCTCGAAGGACGGGTGACGCTCTTCAACAGGGCCGCGGAAATGATCACCGGATACTCACGTGAGGAACTTGTGAACCGCAGCTGGTTCGAGACGGTCGTGCCAAAAGAGCGGTTTCCGGAGGTGTGGACAAAGTTCGAGAAGCTCACACGCGAGGAGGAGACCGGCAATTTTGAAAACCCCATCCTTACCAAGTCGGGTGAAGAGCGATACGTCTCATGGCAGAACAGCCAGATCCAGGAGAACGGCCACGTGACGGGAACCCTCTCGTTCGGCATCGATATCACCGACCGGCGGCGAATGGAAGGGGAGCTTGCCTGGGAACGCAGACTTTTCAGCATGTTGATGGACAACCTCCCGGACCAAATCTACTTCAAGGACAGGATGAGCCGATTCATCCGCGCGAGCAGGTCGCACGCGCTCGTACTCGGACTCGCTGATCCGTCGCAGGAGACCGGGAAAACCGACGCGGATTATTTCGCGGCCGATCATGCTCGAAAGGCACGTGAAGATGAATTGTGCATTATGCGCACGGGAGAGTCCCTGATAGACATCGAGGAGAGGTTGACGTATCCGGACCGGCCTGACACATGGGTCCTGACGACGAAAATGCCCCTGCGCGAGCCTGCGGGCAACATCGTAGGGACTTTCGGAATCTCCCATGACATTACCGCACGAAAGCAGCTTGAAGCGAAAAACCAGCAGTTGGCGACGCTCGTCGAATCCGCAGACGATGCGATCGTCGGTTTGGACCTGGAGCGCCGGATCACCGTGTGGAGCAAAGGGGCGGAACGACTCTACGGATACTCAGCAGCGGAAATGATCGGCGCGCCGACCGCCTCCCTGATCCCTTCTGCCCTTGAAGACGAAGCCCGGCTTATCCGTGAAAAGATCATGCGCGGAGAGCAGATCACGCACTTCGAGACGACCCGGCTTCGCAAGGATGGCTCGAAGATCATCGTCTCCCTTACCCTTTCCGCCATTCGCGATGCGCAGGGCAGGATCGTGGGGATGGCATCTGTGGCACGGGACGTCACGGAACAGAAGGCTGTGCAGGCGCAGCTGAACAGGGCTCAACGCCTGGAGAGCCTCGCCACGCTTGCCCGAGGAGTCGCTCACCAGTTCAACAACATCAACACCGTCATCAGGGGGTATCTGGACATGATGAAGTCCGAGAAAAGACTGCCCGCTCGAATCGCGAGCTACGTGGAGGCAGCCTGCTCGGGCGTGCAGAAAGCGGTCGACATCACTGATCGACTCCTGGCCCTGACCGAACCGGGCGGCTCCTCGAACACCCTCCGCCTCGATGTCCTGGCGCGAGGCGTGCTCGCGCTCCATGAGAAGAGGATAGAGGAGGAGAAAGTCCAGCTCGTGCGCGGCCTCGCCGAGACCGCGCCGATCGCCGGCGACGAGTCGCGGCTGAGGTTTGTGCTCTCGAGCCTGATCGGCAATGCGCTGGACTCGCTCCTGGATCGGCCGGTGCGGATGGTGAGGGTCCGAACGGGAAACACGAAGGATTCCGTGTTTTTCGAGGTGGAGGATTCCGGCTGCGGCATCCCGGAAGAGGACATGCCCCGGATCTTCTCTCCGTTCTTCTCCGCAAAGGGAGAATGGGCGCCGACCGGCTCGCCGCAGGCCCGGCTGAAGGGGGTGGGCCTGAGCCTCGCCATCAGCAGTACGACGGTCTCCGAGTTCGGCGGCAGGATCGACGTGCAGAGCACGAAGGGAGGGGGGTCGACCTTCAGGGTCGTGATGCCTCTCGCTCCGCAGAGCCCTTAACGGCGAGCCGGGCCCGCAGGGGCGGTTTTCGGGGTCACGGGGCTGCGGGACGTCTTATCCCATTTCGTCTCGACGATCTTCCCCTGAGCCTTATCAAGTCGGAAAGCGAGAAGGCTTTTGGGCCGCGTGACGAAATACGACACATGGCAGATTTCGATGTATGTGCCGGGATAGACATATCCGCTAACCGACACATCGGCTCCCTCGTTTCGGTCGAGCCCTGAGACGAGGGCACGGGCATTTTCGTTCAACTGGTGGATCGCTGCCTTGATCCTCTCCCGCAGAGGCGCGAGCATGTCCCGTACCTTCGCGCTCGACTTCATCTTCGAGTCGATTTCCCGCAGCTTGAACGCAAGCGCGATGTTTCTGTCACGAATCCACACGAGCTTCTGCTCGACCTTGAAGTCGATCCCGCAGTAAATCTCCGTGCGCGGCCCTCTTTCAGTTCCGATCTGGGCAGCCGAGACCCCGTTCTGCGCTTTCACGATCCCGCCGATGATGATCCCGCGCTCTCCCATCTCCACTCTGTCCTTCGTGCAAATCGTAGAGTTCAAAATGCTTGTGCGTACTCTCACGGGGCCGCCCGCATCAAGGGCGCAGCCCTCCAGGAACTTCGCTTCTGCCGCGCCGCCGACGCGAATCACCGCCTTTTCCTTCCCCACGATTCCCTGCTGGGTAACGAGGTCTCCGGCGCATTCAATGCGCGCCGAGCCGATGCATCCCGCGCAGAGAATCGACTTGCCCGCCTTGACGGCAAAGCCGTCGCGGATCTCTCCCCTGATCACCACATTACCGGGAAAATCGATATTCCCCACCTTCAGATCGATGTCCCCGAGGATATCCAGAACCTCGTCGACCCAGAAACTGTCGGCGGTGAACTGGAATCTGCCGTCGCATTGCGCGATGACCCTGCCCGCATCCCAGGCGATGTTTTTCCCTGGACGCGGGAAGGAAACCCGCTGCTTGCTGAATGCGACGGCATTGCCGCGAACGGTCGCCCCCATGGTGCCATCCTGCTTCGGCATGAGGACGGCGAGCTCTTCGCCCTTTTTCACGAGCGTAAAGACGGAAAGCTCCTTGAAATCGACTCGGGCGCCCAGCGCCTCTTCCTTCTTCTCTCGGGACACGAGCCTGTCAGACAGGACGAGATAGGGCGGGATCTCATCTGTCGGTTTCTTTCCGCGCGCGATGACGACGTCCAGAACGTCGCTCCGCTCCTCGTTGCAGGTGAGCAGACACCCCTTGATTGCCTCCCAGTCCGCGCCCGCCGTGATCCGCGCGCTCTTGACGGCGGACTGCACGGACTCCAGGAGAAGCGGCTTTCCGTCCCCCGTCGGAGGATGAAAGTGCGCATAGACCAGCATCTCGTCCTGGGAAACGGAGATATCCACCTGGCCGTCCACAGAGGGCTCGGTGAAAGACTCCAGAGGGACTGCGACCTGCTGCTCGAGCTCCCGCGCGATGGGGTCCGGCAGCGCGGTCGACGAGGGGTGAGCGGGACTGCCTGTCTCGAGGTCCCGGATCAGCTCCTCGGAACCCCGGATGAGGTTGTCAAGGCTGCGATCTTCGGTCCCCGGCATGGTCGCCCTTCCTACGCGAGGAAATCGAGTATCTTGGCGATTTCGAATGGCTTCTTCAGCAGACCGACGGCTCCCGCTTTGATTGCGCGCTCCACGAGAGGATCGTTCGGATAGGCCGTAATGACGAGGATGCGGGCGCCCGGCTTCTTCGCGAGGACCGTTTCGGTGATCTCGGCGCCATTCCGCATCGGCATCCGGATGTCAGTAAGGAGGAGATCGAAGTCCTGGGCAATCGCCACCTCGGTTCCCTGGATGGGGTCGGGAGTGGTCTGCACGCTGTATCCCATGTCCTCGAATATGATCTTGATGGCGTCCAGGATCATTGTTTCGTCGTCGATCACCAGGATGGATTTGCCCACAGCGCGATTCCTCCTCAGGTTGAGGCCCTGCCCTCAATGAATACCAAGCGAGGCCCGATTTCAAGGGGCGTTTCCCCTCGGCGATTTCGCCTGCGCCGAAGCGCCCCCGCGGGAATTGGCCATTGGGCTCGTCCGTGCTACGCTCGACGCACGATCATGGGTGAAAGCGGCGCGGCGCCTCCGAGGATTCTCGCGGTCGATGATGAAGAGCCGATTCTCACCGTCATCAGCGAGATTCTCCGCGCGGATGGGTGCGTCGTGCTCGCCGCGAAAAGCGGACGAGAAGCTCTTGTGATCGCGGCCCGGGACCAGCCCGACGTGATCCTCCTGGACGCCCAGATGCCCGAGATGGACGGGTTCGACACGGCGCGCTCTCTCACTGCGACGGAGCGGACGAACGGGATTCCCATCGTGATGGTGACGGCCCTGACCGGACCCGAGAACCGCCTCCGCGCCTTGAGAGCAGGTGC
>JBEKXR010000071.1:0-11330 GCA_049511935.1 Spirochaetia bacterium
CGGCGAGGGGCACGTCGCTGTGAACGGTGACGTGCCGGATTGTCAGGAGCGGATCGCCGACGAACCTTGCCAGAAGAACCAGGCCGCACAACGCCGTGATCGCAATCAGCACCGGCCGGGCCCAGCGCGCCGCCGTAGGCGGATTCTGCACCGCGGGCCGCTCTGAGCGAGGCTCGGTCCGTCCGTTCAACACCGCCGCGCCGCCGTAGGCGGATTCTGCGCCGCCGTAGGCGGATTCTGCGCCGCCGTAGGCGGATTCTGCGCCGCCGTAGGCGGATTCTGCGCCGCCGTAGGCGGATTCTGCGTTAGACATCGGTCACCCTCCGGGAAAGATTCACGAGCAGACCGCACATGATCAGCGTGGTGAACAGGGACGAGCCACCCGCGGAGAAGAAGGGAAGCGTGACGCCCGTGGTCGGGACGAGCCCTGATGCGACCGCCATGTTCAGGAGCGCCTGCAGGCACAGCGCCGAGGTGAGCCCGAAAGCGACGAAGGCGGAAAAGCGGTCCTTCGAGAGAAGCGCGATACGATACCCCCGCCAGGCAAGCACGGCGAAAAGGGCGAGGACGAACAGCGCGCCGAGGAGACCCGTCTCCTCGCCCACGATCGTGTAGATGAAGTCAGAGTAGGACATCGGCAGAGGACCCAGCTTCGCCGCGCTGCGGCCCAGCCCCTTGCCGAAGAGCCCGCCGCTGACGAGCGCTGCTTTTGCCGTGACGATCTGGTAGCCGGTCCCCGAGCTGTGGGAGGGGAGATCGAAGAACGCGAGGAGGCGCTGGACCCTGTGTTCCCGGGTGAAAAGGAGGAGAAAACCGAGCGGAACCGTGCAGAGGGTCACGAGGATGAATTGCAGCAGCCTCACCTGCGCGATGTACATCATCGCGAGGCCGGTGACCAGCACGAAGATCGCGGTGGAATAGTCGTTCTGCAGCAGGATGATTCCGGCGAACACGCAGGTGACGATGAACGGGGGAATGAGCGCGTTCATCGTGATCTTCTCTCCCTCCTCGCGCCGCGCGAAGTACGAGGCGAGGTAGAGGATCAGGGTCAGCTTCACGAGCTCGGAGGGCTGGAATGAGAATCCGAAGAGAAATATCCACCTGCGGGAACCGAGGACCGAGGTCCCCAGCCCCGGCAGGAAGGGAAGAAGGGCCGCGACAAGTGTGCCGAGGAGGATCAGAGGCATCCACCGGCGGAATACGGAGAGCGGGGTCAGGGAAACGATGAACGCCGCCGCGCCGCCGAGCGCGGCCCAGATCAGCTGACGCTTCAGGATGAAGAGCGGGTCATTGTAGGCGCGGGCCGAGAACGACCAGGAGCTGGAAAACAGCAGTGCCATCCCCACCCCGAGGATCACGATGAGGAGCATCACGAGAAACATGTCGCCGCGCTGCTTTTCGACTCGCTCCATTCTCCCCCGCCTACTGTATCTTCAGGGTCGAGAGACCCAGGATCGCAAACAGGCCGCCGAGGATCCACAGCCGCGTCACCACCTTGCTCTCCTGCCAGCCGCTGAGCTCGAAATGATGGTGGAGGGGCGCCATCCTGAAGACCCTCTTTCCCGTGAGCTTGAAGGAGACCACCTGGATGGTCACCGAGAGGGTCTCCAGGACGAAGACGCCGCCGAGGATCAGGATCAGGATCTCCTTCTTGAGGATGAGGGCGACCGCGCCCAGGATGCCGCCCAGCGACAGGCTGCCGGTGTCCCCCATCCACACGTCCGCCGGGTGAGCGTTGAACCAGAGGAAGCCGACCGCCGCGCCGACAACCGCGAGGCAGAAGACGGCGACCTCGCCGCCGCCCTTGATGAAGGGGATCTGGAGGTAATCGGCGAAGTCGACGCGGCCGCTCAGGTAGGCAAGGATGGTGAGGGCGAGGGCCACCATGATGACGAGGCCGACCGCGAGGCCGTCCAGCCCGTCGGTGAGGTTCACCGCATTGGAGTAGCCGACCATCAGGACCACCGCGAAGGGGATGTACAGCCAGGACAGGTCCACCACCGCGTGCTTGAGGAATGGCAGGTACAGCAAGGTCGTGGTGTCGGAGCGCTGGACATAGAGCACCGTGACGATCGCCGTGGACACGAGGATCTGGCCGCCGAACTTCACCCCGGCGCTGATCCCTTTCTTCCGCCCCGACATCTTCAGAAAGTCGTCGGCGAATCCGATCGCCCCGAACCCCAGGGTGGCGAAGAGGAGCAGCCACGTGTGGATGCTTGTCGGGTCCTGCCAGAGAACCAATGAGACGCCCACGGAGAGGATGATGAGCACCCCGCCCATGGTCGGGGTGCCGGCCTTTGCCTGGTGCGAGGTCGGCGTGTCTTCGCGGGCCGTCCATCCCGTCTTCAGCGCCCTCAGCCTCGCGATGACCCAGGGCCCGAAGAGGAAGGAAATCAGCAGCGCGGTAATCGCCGCATACGCGGCACGGAACGTGATGTACTGGAAGATGTTGAAGAACGAGACGTAGGGGCGGAGCGAGAACAGGAACTTCAGCACCTGTCCCCTCCCGAGCCGCCCCGGGCGGTGAGACCAGGCAGGAGCCTCTCCAGCTCCAGCCCGCGTGAGCCCTTCAACAGCACGATGTCACCCGCGCGGACGAGCGACTGGAGGCGCAGGCCCATAGTCTCCATGTCCACCGTCCACCAGATGCGCCCCGAGGAGGCTCCGCCCGCCGCGGCGTTCCATGCGTGCTCCATCTCGTCCCCGAAGAGCAGCACTGCGTCGAGACCGGTGCCGCGCAGGCGTTCACCCAGCGCCGCATGAGCGGGACCGGTCAGCTCGCCCAGCTCCCTCATGCCGCCCAGCACGGCGATGCGCTTCCCCTCCCAGTGGAGCGTTTCGAAAAACTCCAGCGCGCGCGTCATGGATTCAGGATTGGCGTTGTAGCAGTCCGCGATCACCGTCACCTCGCCGCGGATGACCTGGGACCGCCCGAACAGCGGAGCAACGGCCTCGAGGCCGTCACGGATCTCCGCGTTCGGGACGCCCAGCTCGCGTGCCACCGAGAGTGCCCCGAGGGCGTTCGCGAGGTTGTGCGGGCCGAAGAGCGGGAAGCGGATCCGGAACCCCTCCCAGTGGATGAGCGTTCCACCCAGTCCCATGCTCTCGCTCCCCCCAAAGCCCGGGGTGCTCCCCGGCCCGAAAACGATCATCTTTCCCCGGACCCCTTCCGCGAGGAAGGCCTGGTAGCGGTCCCCCTCCGGAAGGAACCCGGTCTGTCGCCCGTCGAAGTGGGCGAATATCCTTTTCTTCTCGGCCGCGATCGCGTCAGACGAGCCGAGAAGGCCGATATGCGCGGTTCCCACGTTTGTGATCAGCGCGAGATCGGGCCGCACGATGTCGGCCAGCACGTCCATCTCGCCCCGGCGATTCATGCCCATCTCGAACACCGAGTAGCGATGCCCGGGATTCACGCCGAAACAGGCGAGCGGCAGCCCGATCTCGGAGTTCAGGTTTCCCTCGTTCACCGCGGTCGGCGCGTGGCGCGAGAGGAGGCTGCCGATGATTTCCTTCGTCGTCGTCTTGCCATTGGAACCGGTCACGCCGACCCGCGTCACCGACGCGAGGCTGCGCATCCTCACGCGGGCGAGATTCTGGAGCCCGGCAAGGGTGTCCGCCACCGAGACGATGCCCAGCCCGTAGCGGACGGCGAGGGCATCGAGCTCGATGCGCCGTTGCGCGGCCTGGGCATCCGAGACGAGCAGCGCGGCCGCGCCCGACGCGGCGGCGTGGCCGAGGAACTCGTGGCCGTCGGTGCGCTCGCCCGGGAGCGCCACGAAAAGGCAGCCCCTCGACACCGTGCGTGAATCGCTTGCCACCGACTCGATCCCCGCGTCTCTTCGCGGCCGCGCGACCGCGACGCCTCCGCTGCCGGCCACGAGCGCGGTGAAAGATTCGATCGACTTCGATTCGCGGGTGGCCATCACCGAGCGAGACCTCCATCGGACGCCTGCCCGACCTGCAGCCGGATCGCGGCGGACTGGTCGGCCGGCACGAGGCCGAGGGCGGCGGCTTTTTCCGCCACCCGTTCGGGTGACGTTTCATATGCGATCTGCCCGATTGTGTCCCTGTTCGCCTCCAGAAGCGCTTTCTGCTGCTTTTCGAGGGCCGCAACCTCGTCGGAGAGCGCGTTGAAACGATAGCCCTGCCACGCGTTCAGGAAAAAGAGCCCGGGAACGGCGAGGCAGAGCGCTGCCGTCAGGATTTTTTTCGACATCCCCCTCATCATTCCTTCCCCCCGCGCGGCTTCTGCGCGACCCGCAGCTTCGCGCTGCGGCTGGCCGGATTGAGGGACACCTCTTCGTCGGAAGCGGTCACGGGCTTGCCCGTGACGAGGCGGAGATCCGCTTTCCCCCCACATTGACAGATCGGCCATTCCGGAGGGCACGTACACTCCCTGCTCTTTTCGCGGAAGAACCTCTTCACGATCCTGTCTTCGAGAGAATGAAAGGTGATGACTCCAATGCGGCCCTCCGGGGCGAGCACGCGCACCGCTTCCGCAAGGCCGGCCTCGAGCTGCTCCAGCTCGCGGTTCACGGCGATCCTGAGCGCCTGAAACGTGCGCGTCGCGGGATGGATCCGCCCATGGCGGTACTGACCGGGGACCGCCGCAGCGACCACCGCTGCCAGGCGTGCGGCGCTCGTGAACGGCTCACGGGAGCGCTCGCGGATCAGCCGTGAGACGATGGAGCGCGCGTAGCGCTCCTCGCCGAACGTGGAAAGGATGTCCGCGAGCTCGGCGGCATCCGAGGTGTTCACGATGTCCGCCGCCGTCGTGGGCAGATCCGGGGACAGCCGCATGTCCAGGAGCTCGTCGCGGTCGAAAGAGAACCCGCGGCCCGCCGCCTCGTAGTGGAAACGGGAGATGCCGAGATCCATCAGCACGAGGTCGGGACCAGGACCTGCCGGGTAGTCCCTGAAAAACCTGCTGTACCAGGAATTGACGAAGCGCACCCGTTCCGCGAAAGGTCGAAGCCTCTCCCGGGCGGTTACGAGAATGGCCGGGTCGGCGTCCACACCGATCACGGACAGACCCGGGTAGCGCTCCAGGAACGCGAGGCTGTGCCCGCCCTCGCCGAGAGTTGCGTCGACGAAAACCCCGCCGTTGCTTGGAGGCACGAGAAACGCGAGAACTTCTTTCAATAGTACAGCCTGGTGGACGATCACAGGGTGATCCTCCCGCCGAGCTTTTCCGCTGCTTCCTTGAACTTCGCCTCGTTCGCGTCCAGGTAGGCCTGATAGGAGCCCTCCGACCAGATCTCCATGTATTTCTTCAGGCCCAGGATGATGCATTCCTTCTTCAGATCCGCATACTCCCGGAGGGTCGGGGGTACGACGATTCGACCGGCCTTGTCGATCTCGGTCTCCTGCGCGGGGGCGATCATGCGGCGCTGGATCAGACGGGATTCCTCCTGGAACAGCGATGTCGAGCCAATGAGCTTTTCGGAGAAGGATTTCCATTCCTCTGGAGGAAAGAACCACAGGCAGTTCTCGACTCCCCGGGTGAGGATTACGACGTTGCCGGTCACTTCTGCCCTCATTCTGGCCGGTATGAGCAATCTTCCCTTTTCGTCGAGTGAACAGCGGAATTCGCCTGTGATCATGGACTACTTCACCACTTTTTCCTAATCTCCCCCACTTTTTCCCACCTCCTTGGGCACATAATAACTCCAAAAGGCGTGATGTCAATCATGGCAATGACTAAAAAGTTCAGGATTTGAAGATAATTATCGGAACTATGAAACCTTTGTATAGTAATTGGCATAATTTGACAGAGACGAGGCACTTGGCTATGCTGTCACAGGAGAAAAACAGCGTGTCGCTCTACCGGGTTCACTTCAAGTGGAAAGAGAAAGAGGTCGAGCTCATGGCAAAAAGCCTCGACCTCACTCACCCCTATTTCGTCTCGATCAAGAATCTCGTCTTTTCGACCGAGCCGAAGCTCGTGATCAATCCCGCTGAAGAAGAGACCCGCAAGACCTTCGGCAGGTCGGATCACCTGATGATACCGTTCCAGACGGTGCTCCTCATCGAAGAGCTTCCCGAAAATGCGGAGGGAAGGGTGATGCCGTTCGAGCTCATCGAGAGATCGGAGTAGGCAGAGATTGAATATGCGGCCTGTTCCGATTAGAATTGAAGACACGTGGTGCGAACGATCACGATTGTCTACCCGGAAGGAGACAGCAGGGAGATCGAGCACGATCTGCGGGTGAACCAGCTCGTGGATCTGAACGGCAACCCGCTTGCCCTCCCCCTGCCGAGTGCCCGGATGATCGTCTACCGCGTTTGGAAGGTGACAACCCGGGCGGAGCGTCATGAAGAGGACGTCTTCTACCACCTCGAGCTCGTCACCCGGCCCGAGCTGGAAAACGCAACTCTGAGAGGAGAATGATCGATGTTCGAGAGAAAAGACATCTCCAAGGACGAGGTCCTCCTTTCGGTCGTTGGCTCGCTCTCTGGGGAGACGACCAACGAGTTCCACCGGCAGGTGGAAGAGCTGGCGGGAGCTTCGTACGCCACGATTTCCCTCGACCTGTCCCGCACGGACGCCATCAACTCCTCAGCCCTGGGGAAAATCCTCCTTTTCAGGAAGAAGCTCGCTGAGCAGCAGAGAACGCTCCAGATCAAGGGTTGCAGCGAATCACTGTACAAGACATTCCAGATGATAAAATTCGATACTTTGATATCTATCAAAAAATAGGATCTTCATCCGTTTGTTGGATCAGGTATCACGCTGATTTCAACGTTTTGCCGCCAGTATCATAACAACATCACCAAAACCCCACCACTTTGCCATCTTGTCCACAGGTCGCTTGATGAGCGCCGGCGCCGTTCCAACTGCCAGCCCTCCCCATGTAACGCTTTGCCGCACCTCGAATCCCGACTCCCGCACGAGCCTCTGCAAGGTCTTCCTCGAAAACAGAACGAGGTGATCCGCAATTGCAGATCTCCAGGCCTTGCCGAAGAGCCTTGCCTGGAAGCCATCGATGTTGGGCGTCGTGATGAGCGCGTACCCCCCCGGGGCAAGGATTCGCCTCACCTCCGCTACGAAGCCCCGCGGATCAGGCACGTGCTCAATGAGGTGAGAAAAATGCACGGCCCCGAAGGTTTCGTCGGGAAAATGCGCTTCCTCGAGTGTTCCCGGGAAGATGTCGACGCCACGGTGGGCCTTCCCGTATTCGGCAGACTCCCGGCAGACATCGACGCCCCGAACGTCCCAACCTTCCTTCTTCATTGACTCGATCAGCATGCCCGTCGCGCAGCCTATGTCCAGGAACGTGCGCGGCGCGCGAAGTCCGGAGGTGCGCTCCTGGAAATGGATGTCTTTCAAGCCCAGCCGCATCAGGCCGAAAAAATTGCTCTCATTGGTCAGCTCGTAGGTAAAGTACTCCGCTCCATAACGCTTGCGCAGGTCCTCGAACACGGGGCGCGGGTTCTGGAAGACGATGGCGCACTCACGGCAACGGACGAAACCGAAGCCGTCGCAGGCAAGGTATGGACGCGACCGCGCGCTCCCGCAGCACGGACAAGCAACGGTTTCCTGCCGCTCCTCTCCGGGGACGGACGAATACGTCTTGGGCATCGAATCCTCCTACTCGTGGACGGAGAAAGAAATGATCTTCACCGCCTCGTTGCCGGCACAACCGCGCGCCGCGAGTCGAAGCTGCGACTCGCCAGGGCGCAGTTCCACGGTCCCGCAACGGAGGAGTCCGGCGGAGTCATAGACCTGGCCGCGCGACAGGGTGGTCCCGCTGAGGACGGCCTTCCCCTCCACCACCTGGAGAGAGTCGAACGAGATCCGTGAGACTTCCACGCCGTCGACGGAGGCGCTCACGCTGGCCGGGGCCAGCGGCCAGCTGAAGGCGACGTCCTCTCGCAGGTCGTAGACCTCGACCAGGATCTCGGCGCGCCCCTGTTTCAGGGTCGCCCTGCTCTCCAGGAGTTGCCGCTGATCGCCCGAGGCGAGCAGGACATGCCGGATCACGGGCGGCGGGCGATCCGGCAGGGGTGGCAGGAACGCGAGCGGGTTCACCGTGGAGCCGGCCTGCTCGTCAAAGACCGTGAAATGCAGGTGCGGACCATTCGCATGACCCGTATCCCCGATCATCCCCAGCCTTTCCGCGGGAACATAGGCCGTGCGTTCGGGGCCGAGGCTCCCGTTCTGCAGGTGGCAGTAGAGGGAGAGGATGTCCTGGTCGTGGTGGAGAACGACGAAGGAGCCTGTCCCGCGCGGGAGGGAGGAGTAGTCCGAGGCCTCGTCATAGCGGAACACCAGCTCCCCCGGCAGAACCGGGTGCACGTCCTGGCTTCCCCCGCCAATGTCGATCCCGTTGTGGAAGTGGTCGCCCCGGTCTTCCCCGAACGTGCCGGTGATGATCTTCACGGCAACGGGCCAGTCGAGCGCGAACGCCGGCGGCCGCGCAAAGATGAGCACTGCGCAGGAAACAAGCGCCCGGACCAGATGCCCCGGCTGCAATGTCATCGTTACACCGCCTCGATGTCGATCCGCAGGAGCTGGCCGTCCCATCCCAGGAGGAGCTGCCCGTCGATGTTTCCCAGGTATAACTCGTGCGCAGGGAACTCCTCGCGGTACACGGCAACCCCCGACGGCGGCTCGATCGCGAGCTGCACCCGGCCGCCATCCCTCGACGCCAGAGCCACGAGCATGCCGTGGCCGGGAAAGGCGGCGCCGGCCAGCCTTCCTCTGAGCCCGACCCAGCGGAGGGTCTGCGCGGCCGGGTCGAACAGGCCCGGGCCTGCCCTCCCCTCGATGAAGAGATACCGCGAATCCGGGGAGAACCCCATCCGGACCTCGCGGCGGTAGTCGGAGGGAAGACCAAGCGTGGCGAGCGGCGCGTACCCGGAGCTCTGCCGGCGGAGCACGGTGAGATACTGCGGCCCGATCCCGCTCACCAGGGCGATGAGCGAACCGTCCGGGGCCAGGGCGGATCCGAGGATGACCGGCACCCTGCTCCCTCTCGCGGGGTATTCGAGAAGGGGCGAGCCCAGTCTGTTGATGAGGAGCAGGGAGCCGTTGAGCAATCCCACTACCAGAGAGTCCCCCTGGAGCGAGAGCGTCGTCATCAGGCCTGGAAAATCCCGTTCCCAGAGAGTCCCGCCCGATTTGTCGAGCTCGATGATGCCGGAAAGGTCGGTCTTCACGTTGAAGATCCGGCTCCCCTCGGGGTCGAGCAGGGGGTACCCGCTGCCCGAGAAGCTCGTCAACCGCTGGCCCGAGCTGTCCTGGAGGATCCAGTCCGTGCCCAGGCGGGTGTAGTTCACGAAGGCTGTTGCCGACAGCGCGACACGATACAGCGCGGTGCCGGCGTACTGGACCGATCCGTCACCGTGCACATAGCCGAAGCGGCTGCCGAGCTGGAATTGCCAGGAGGGGCGCCCCGGCTCCGAGAGGGGAGAGCTCGCAGACGCGGGAATGGCGACGGCCCACCGTGGACGCGCAATAAGCTCCCGGCCCAGGGGATAGGGAAAAAGAAGGAAATAGAATACGATGAACAGGAGTGCGGCGAAGAGGACGCGCGCTGGTCGTTTCTTTCTCACGGAAGAAGCCACTCTCGACGTTCCTTCGACGGGCCTCATCCTAGTCACGGCAGGGGGTGTCTGTCAATGGAGAATCCGGATGCGCGCGCGCTGATCGCGCGGGCCCGCGATGCGGCCCGGTTCAGCTACTCTCCGTACTCGGGTTTTCCCGTCGGCGCCGCCCTGCTCTGCGCGGACGGGGCAGTGATCCTGGGCACGAACGTGGAAAACAGATCCTTCGGGCTTGCCAACTGCGCCGAGCGGAGCGCGCTGTTCGCCGCCGTGTCACAGGGGAAAAGGCAGTTCTCGGCGATCGCTGTCGCCTGCCCGCGGTCAGACGTGCCCGTGTCACCGTGCGGAGCCTGCCGGCAGGCGCTCAGCGAGCTCTGCCCGCCTGACATGCCCGTGTATTTCGCCGGAAAGGACGATGCGCACGTGCAGACAACGATTGGCGGGCTCCTGCCGCATGATTCGCTTCACGATTTGAAGCAGCGCGGCTGAAGCCTCTCGCCGTCTGCCCCCGCACGGTGTACCGTGCGGGGGCAGACGGAATGTCGCCAGGAGCGACCGCGCTGCCGGCCAAGGAGCCGCGCGAAAGGGGCCCCGGAGTTAAATGTCACGGGGTACCGTGACCGACCAAATGTCACGGGGTACCGTGACCGACCAAATGTCACGGGGTACCGTGACCGAGGCAGCCGGCTCGCGCAGCGAGACGGCGGGAGCCTGGGGAGCGCCTGCAAGCCTCTCTAACGCCGGGGTCTTTCTTCGGCCTTTTTCAGGTCGTTTTCCATTTTCGTACGCCAGATGTCCGCTTTCTTCTTCACCACGTCGGCCTGGTCGCTCTCCCCCAGCACGATGTGCAGGCGTCGCACGGCCGACAGGAAGTTGATCGCGGCCTTGATGTCGTCGATTCGCTGGGTGGAGAGCTCATACTTCTCCCGGTACCTGTCCGCGGCCTGCTGGAGCAGCTCGCGGGACAGGGCAAGATGCGCGATCCGCGCGGAGTACCCTTCGGACCGGGGATCCATGCCCGCGATGAACGTCCTCAGGTTGAGCATGTTCTTTCCGACCGCGGCGAACCTTCCCTCCAGCTCGACGAAGGACCACTTCCACTTGGAGTTGTCCCCGTACCCCTCCTCCAGCGAATCGATTGTGAAACCCATTTTACGCACAAGGTTGTAGCGGTTCTCGTCGGAAAAGGCGGTGATGGCGTCCAGCCCCGGCTCGTAGTCCGAGAAGGGAGCGTCGACGTACGCCGAGACGATCTCCTCCAGGTAGATGATGGCCTTGTAGATGCATTTGCGCCCCTCGTTGAGGAAGGCCTCGTTCTTCACCCCGAGAAACGACAGGGAGAGGGAGCTCATGAGGAGGTAGTTCGCCACGAGATTGAGATTCTCTTCGGCCAGGGCGAGCTTCTGGTAACTGGCGCCGGCCGGGTTGCGGGCGATGATTTCCTTGACGGTCTTTTCCTTGTTCAGCGCCGCCTCGATGCCGTTCTTGTAATCCTGGATGTACTCCGTGTAGCGGCGCCGCGCCTCGTCGCTGGGCTTCTTCATCACCCCTCGTCCCTTTCCGTGCCGTACTTCGCGAGCAGCTCACCCGCATGCTGCAGCGAGAGCTCTCCCTTTCGGTCACCGGCAAGCATCCGTGCGATCTCCTCCTTCCGCGCGGCGCCCGTGACCTTCTCCACCCTGGTGACCGTGCGGCCCCCCTGGGTCACCTTCTCGATTCTGAGATGATTATCGGCGCGAACCGCGATGGTAGCGAGATGCGTGATGCACAGCACTTGCTTG
>JBEKXR010000072.1:0-11134 GCA_049511935.1 Spirochaetia bacterium
GCAACACCACGATCCCCACGCGAAAGAGCGAAATCTTCTCCACGGCGGCGGACAACCAGACCGAGGTGACCATCAGGGTTCTCCAGGGCGAGCGGCCCATGGCCAACGACAACGTGGAGCTGGGAAGGTTCAACCTGGTCGGCCTCCCGCCGGCGCCCCGGGGGGTTCCGCAGGTGGAGGTATCCTTCGACATCGACGCAAACGGGATCGTGAGCGTCGCGGCCAAGGACCTGGGAACCGGCAAGCAGCAGTCCATCAAGATCACCGCGCCGAAGAAACTTTCGAAGGAAGAGATCGAGAAGATGGTGCGGCAGGCCGAACAGTTCGCCTCGGATGACGCCAAGAAGAAGGAAGAGGTCGAGGCAATCAACCAGGCCGACACGCTCGCGTACTCCGTCGAGAAATCGCTGAAGGACTTCGGGGACAAGGTGAGCCAGGCCGAGCGTGCCGACATCGAGGCAAAGCTCAACGACGTGCGCTCCGCCATCAAGGACAAGAACCTTGATCGGATCAAGAAGGCCACGGAGGAGCTGACCAAGGCATCGCACAAGCTCTCGGAAGAGATCTACAAGCAGTCGGCGGGCAAGCAGGCGGGCGGCGCGCAGCCGGGCCCCGAGCAGGGCGCGGGCCAGGCGGGCGGACCCGCCGGCACCGGAGGTGACGGGCGCAAGAAGGATGACGACGTCATCGACGCGGAGTTCCGCGAAGAGAAGAAATAGGTGACAGAGGCCCCGTAGCCATGGAGGGCGAGGGCGAGCCTAGGGCGGCAGCCCTAGCCCGGCAGGCGCGCGTTGCGCGCCGAGAGGGTGCTCGCGAAGCGAGACAGCGAGAGCCCGAGTGCACGGACGCACGAGTGTGAGCCCGTAGCCGCGGATGCGGACCACGCCGAAGGCGTGCGGGCACGCGCCAGGGCCTTTTCACAGGCACAATGATGTCGACGACACGTGACTACTACGAAATCCTCGGCGTCAGGAAAGGCGCCACGCCGGAAGAGCTGAAGAAGGCCTACCGGGAGCTCGCGTTGAGCTCGCATCCCGACCGCGTTTCCGCGGAGAAGAAGAAGGAAGCCGAGGACAGGTTCAAGGAGATCTCCGAGGCGTACGCGGTGCTCTCGGATCCCCAGAAGCGGGCTCTGTACGACCAGTACGGCCACTCGGGAGTCGATCAGAAGTTCCGCCAGGAGGATATCTTCCGCGGCACGGATTTCGGCAGTGTTTTCGAGGGGATCCGCGACAATGGTTTCGAGGGAGGATTTTTCGAACACCTGTTCGGCGATCTCGGGTTCGAAATCTTCAGCACCCGCGGGCGGAAGAAAAGACACGGTGCCGGGGCGGGTGCGGAATCCAGGGGCCGGGACCTCGAGGCGCCGCTCGCCGTGACGCTGGAAGAAGCCTACCGGGGAACCGAAAAGACCGTGACCATCCCGCGGGACGATCCGTGCGCAGTGTGCGGCGGGACAGGCGCCGTGGGCAATGCCCCGTGCGCGACCTGCGGCGGTCAGGGTCGGATCCGTTCCACCCGCACCCTCTCAGTCACCGTCCCGCCCGGCGTCAAGACCGGGTCACGCCTCCGCATGAAGGGTGAAGGGGAGGCGAGCGGCCGCAGCAGCGGAGACCTGTACCTCGTCGCCGAGGTGCTCCCCCACGCGACGTTCCAGCGCGAGGGCTGGGACCTGTTGACGGAGGTGTCCGCGACGCTGCCGCAGGCGATGCTCGGCTCCGAGCTCAGCGTGCCCACGATGGAGGGGAGCGTGATGATGAGAATCCCCGCCGGGACCCAGAGCGGGACGACCTTCCGCCTGAGGGGGAAGGGGATGCCCGAGCTGCGCGGCAAGGGCGTGGGTGACGAACTGGTGAAGGTGAGCGTGGAGATTCCCCGCAACCTGAGCTCCCGCCAGAAGGAGCTGGTCGAGGAGCTCGCGCGGACCCTGGAGCGCTGACCCCGCGACCGGCGGCGCGGCGTGGGCCCGTTTTTGCCGCAGTGCGCCCCTACTTCCCGCTGAGAATCCCCTCGTAGATCACGAACTCGGCCCCGTGCAGCGTCACGGTGAAACCGTCCTCGAAGAGCGACATCGCGTCCGGAACCGAGCCGATGGCCGCGACGTCGGGCGCGACGCTGCGGATCTGTTCCGGGCTGAGGTAGGAGGACTCTTCCAGGATGATGCCGCGAAGTCCCTTCAAGAGGGGCAGGAAATCCGGGGTGAGAAACCGGGCGAGCAGGATTTCCGTGTCGTCGTGCTTCAGCCGCAGCTCAGCGTCCAGAGAATCCTCCACGCGCACGATTTTCCCCGAGCGCCAGCCGCCGAACCCGCGCTCGCCCTTGGCGAGCACGTTGCCGATGAAATGGACCTTGATCGTGTTCAGCATGATGGGGGAATGCAGCGGCACTCCGGCGACGATCACCACCTTGTCCGACCTCTTCACCAGTCCCTTCTCGAGTGCCGCGGCCAGGGCGTTGTTCACCATCATGTCCGAATTGTCCGCGAGGTCGCACAGCAGCGGGTGGACGCCCCAGTAGAGGAGGAGCCTCCGCTGCACCGCCTCGGACGGGGTGACGGCGAGGATGGACTGGGAGGGGCGATATTTGCTGATGAGGCGCGGGGTGTTGCCGTGGAGGGTCGGGGCGATGATCGCCGTGGCCCGTATCTCGCGCGCCACCAGGAACGCGCTGCGCGTGACTGCCTGGGCGATGTCCTCCCCGATGTCGTCCAGGCGGAAGAATCGCCGCACCCTCGACTCGTATTCCGGCGAGCCTTCCACCGTGCGCGCGATCGAGTCCATCACCTGCACGGCTGCCACGGGATACTTCCCGCTGGCCGTCTCCCCGGAAAGCATGACCGCGTCTGATCCGTCGAAGATCGCGTTGGCCACGTCGGTCGCTTCGGCCCGGGTCGGCCGCGGGTTGTGAATCATCGAGTCCAGCATCTGCGTGGCGGTGATGACCGCCTTGTTCTGGTCGTGGCACTTCAGGATGATTCTCTTCTGAACGAGAGGGATTTCCTCCGTGGCCATCTGCACCCCGAGATCGCCCCGTGCGACCATGATGCCGTCGGCCACGCGGATGATCCCCTCGATGTTCTCAACCCCCTCCTGGTCCTCGATCTTCGCGATGATGTGCATGTGCGAGCCCTCGGCGAGGAGGATCTGTCGTATCTCGAGGATGTCCTCGGGCTTGCGGACGAACGACGCGGCAACGAAATCCATGTCCTGTCGGACGGCGAGGCGGAGGTTCTCCATGTCCCTCTCGGTGACGGCGGGCAGCCTGCTCTTTACGCCGATGATGTTCACGTTCTTGTGCGATCCCAGAATGCCCCCGGTTCGAACCACGCACGTTGTCTCTCGGTCCCGCACCCCGCTCACTTCCAGGTCGATCAGCCCGTCGGCGATGAGGATGTGCATACCGGACGCCGCCTGCTCGGGGAGATCCATGTACGTGATGCTGATTCGCTCCGCGGTGCAGGGGGCATCGTCCACGCTGATCACCACGTCGCTGCCCCCCAACAGCACCACGGTCCCCTCCCCCGTGACCGCCCCGGTGCGGATTTCGGGTCCCTTGATGTCGATGAGGAGCGCGACGGGGATGCCGGTCGCGCGGCTTGCCTCGCGCACGTGCCCGATCATTGCGGCGTGATAGTCGTGCGTGCCGTGAGCCATGTTGAACCGCGCCACGTTCATGCCCGCCTGGAGAAGCTCCGCGAGCACGCCCTGCGCTTCGGTCGCCGGACCGAGAGTGCAGACGATCTTCGTCTTCCTCGTCATCTCCGCCACTCCTCCAGCCGCGGGAGCGCCTCTTCCACCAGGTCGAGGCACGACTTCCGAATGGGCTCCCCGGCATTGTCTCCCCAGAGCCGGCAGAGGAACGCGCGCGGGGATTCGATGCGCCCCTGCTCCTGTGAAAGGGCGAACTCCGTGGCTGCTGCCGCGCCCAGAGCGAGGCCCGTGGGCGCGATACCGGCCGCGAGGCAGAGCCTCATCGTACCGAAGAACCGGTCCTCCCAGCCGAGTTTCCGGGACGGATCGCGAATGATCCGGTCCACGCGGTCGAAAAGCCACGGGTTCACCATGCGCTCCATGAGGTCCTCCGCATAGGCTGCGAAGCCGGATTCCGTAAAAAGAGCGTCGTGGGTGCCGGCATGCCTGCGGATGAGGGCCGCGCCCGACTCCTCCAGGAACACGCGGCGGCCCAGCGCCATGAGCTTCCCGTCTTCGCGGATCCTGCTCATGACATCGTGGCCGCGAAGCCGGCCGATGGAGCCCAGCAGCGCGTGTACGGCGTTGTGCCCGTAGAGCTTCGCCTCCTCGAAGGGGAGGAGGTCATCTTTTTCCTCGAATACCCGGATCCGACGGGAGAACCCGGGGAGAGTGATCCTCGATATGAGAATCCGATTGAACGCTTCCACGAGCACGCACTTCTCGAAGCCGGGGACCAGGGGAGAAAGCCCCAGCCTCTGCATTTCCTCCGCCGAGGACACAACGCCGCTCATCTTGCCGACCACGGTGTTGAGGCACTGCAGATCGTCGAACAGCTTCCCCGGGGCGCACTTCTGAATCTCCTCCCGGAGGATTTCCGCGGCGAAATTGTTGTTCTCCGCCGTATAGACGATCCTCTTCCGGCCAGGTCGTGTCCCGTGCGCAAGCATGGCAGCGATCGAAGCATCGCCGCCGGACGCGTAGAAATTGACGCTCGGGATGGCCGTGCCCAATTCCTCCGCCTCGGCGATGGCCGACACGACTGCCTCCCGGTCCTCCGTCACCCGAGGATTGTAGAGCTCTATTGACGGGAGCCGCCGGGAGCGAATTCCAGTCTTTCCCGCGATGTTGATCGCGACTTCGTTGCCGGCGGAACGGACCGCATCCACGAGCCCCTGGTCGACCTCCGCCACGACGAAGCGGTCGAAACTTCCTGATTCGACCGCTTCGAAGAGCAGAAGACCGGTCTGTATGGGTCCGAAGCCGAAACCCACGAAGGTCGCGGACATGCATCTGCCTCCCTTGCCGCGAGAGGAAAATACCATGTCACCTGATACATCACCAGCCCAGCGATATGCCCGCCGTGAGGGTGACCTGGAAGGTCCCCAGCGGATAGACCGGTATCGACGTCACCGGAATCTGGGCCTTGTACGGGGTGTAGGCGACCTTCGCGCCGACCAGCATGCCGTCGAGGTCGAGAGAGAGCCCCCCTGCGAGAAATGGGAACAGGGCGAGGTACAGGGACTGGTCGAACGCCGGAGCGGGCATTCCCGAAAGGAACACGCGGCCGGCGCATCCCATCCCCACCTCAAGGTATGGATCCAGAAACCGGCGGGTTCCCAGCGGATGGAAGCTCAGATACAGCGCCGGAGCGTACCAGTCCAGCCACCAGCCCTTCAGCGTGTCCTGCGAGAAGCTCACCTGGTAACTCCCTCCGAATCCCATCCGGCCGGGCATGACCTCCCATCCGAATCCCCACTGCAAAGGCCGTTCAGCTGCTGCGAATGTCGGCATGATCTGCTGGGCAGAGGTCCCCGGGAGAAAGTCAGCGGAGAGGTCCGTCGTCAGATGCACGGCGCCCGCGAACCCGTACATGGACAAGGGCACCAGCCCGAGTGCGAGGACGAAAGCCTTCAACTTCATCGGATCTCCTCCTTCGTATCGATTTGCGGGTATGGAACACCGCCGGCGAACAGGGGCGTCACCGCTCCAGGGCGGTGTCACCCCGGGGCGGGACACGTGTTATAGTCTGTGATGAGCGGGAGAAGCTGGTGGCACTGGACATCGATGCCCTCTACAGGAAATACGGACCCATGGTCATCCGTCGGTGCCGCGCTCTTCTTATCGACGAGGACCAGTCACTCGATGCCGCACAGGAGACTTTCGTGAAGCTCATCCGCTACCAGCACCGGCTGACGGACGCGGCCCCTTCGAGCATGCTGTATACAATGGCCACCAACGTGTGCCTCAACATGATGCGCTCGGCGAGGAGGCGTCCCCTGAACGCGGGGGAAGAGACCCTCGAGCGCATCGCCACCTCGGACAACGTCGAGGGCCGCGCCCTGGACCGCTGGGTCCTGGACGACATCTTCGGCCGTGAGCGGGCGTCCACGAAGACGATGGCGGTCATGCACTACGTGGACGGCATGACACTGGAAGAGGTGGCCTCCCACGTCGGGCTTTCCGTTTCCGGAGTGCGCAAGCGCCTCCGCCAGCTCCAAGAGCACACGCGCGCCCGGGAGGAGGCATAGGAATGCTGCGGAAGCGGACAAAATCCGCGTCGAAGACGCGGCGTGAATCCACGCCTCCGGCGTGGCGCGAATCCACTCCTCCGGCGCGGCGCACGGTTTCAGACCTCGCGCTGGAACAGTATCATCTCGGCGAGCTGAGCGCCGAAGAGCAGCGCATCGTGCGGGAGGAGCTCGCGCATGACGAGGTCCTGCGCGGCCGGCTCGCCGCGATCCAGAAATCCGACGAAGAGATCCGCTCCTCCTATCCCGCCGAGCGCATCGTGCCCCTGATCCGCGAGAGGATGCTGCGGGAAGGCACCGACCACGGACGGCGGGCGTGGAGGCTGCCGACGCTCGCGTGGGCGGTTCCGGTCGCCGCCGTGGCGCTCATCCTCCTGTCGCTTCCCCTCGTTCTGCGGACATCGGACGATACACGCCTGAAGGGAGTCGCCCCGCACCTCCTGGTGTTCCGCAAAACTGCGGCGGGCGCCGAAGAGCTGCGCTCCGGGGCGGTGGCCCGCAGGGGAGACGTGCTGCAGCTCAGCTATTCCGCCGGGGACGCGAAGTACGGGGTGATTTTCTCCGTGGACGGCCGGGGCACGATCACCTGGCACGTTCCCGCCGGTTACGCCGGAGGCACGCGCTCCGCGCCTCCGCTGGATCCGAAAGGGCGCGTTGTCCTTCCCTCGGCATACGAACTTGACGATGCACCCGGTTTCGAGAGGTTCTTTCTCGTCTATTCCACCGCTCCGTTCGATGTGTCCGAGATCGACCGCGTCGCCCGCGCCCTGGCACCGCACGCCGGGAGATCGGGGACCACGGGCGACCCCGGCGTGCTCTCGCTCCCGCGCGGCCTGGGTCAGTTCTCGCTCCTGCTGAAGAAGCAGGGGTGAGTGGAATGAGCGTCGTGATGCGGCATAGAT
Organism: Spirochaetia bacterium; assembly: GCA_049511935.1. Taxonomy (GTDB): domain Bacteria; phylum Spirochaetota; class Spirochaetia; order SZUA-6; family Fen-1364; genus Fen-1364. The sequence goes on from JBEKXR010000072.1 coordinate 7,123, forward strand.
TCGCCCTGTTCGTAGTTCTTGCGCTGATCTCGTTGAGTGCCGCTGCGGAATCCGCCTCCGGCGATGCAAAATCCGCCTCCGGCGATGCAAAATCCGCCTCCGGCGACGCGGAAGCGCCGGCGCCACTGCGGCGGTTCGCCTTCGTGACCGGCTCCAATGACGGAGGCGACGCCCTCGTGAAGCTGAAGTACGCCGAGAGCGACGCCCGGTCCTTCGCCGCTGTGCTGAAGGACCTGGGAGGCGTAAAGCCCCGGGACCTGGTCCTCGTTTCCAGTCCTACGCTGCAGCGGTTCGAGGACGGCCTGCAGAGGGTCCGGCAGATGGTCGCCGCACCAAAGGAGATGGACGAGCGGCGCGAATTCGTCTTCTATTATTCCGGCCATTCCGACGATGAGGGCCTCATCCTCGGGAAGGACCGGGTCCAATGGGAGGAGTTGCGCCGGGAGCTCAACGAAATCCCGGCCGACGTAGAGGTTGCGATCCTCGACTCCTGTTCGTCCGGTTCTCTCACCCGCGCCAAGGGCGGACAGGCCCGGCCGGCATTCCTCTTCGACGCTTCCTCGGACATGACCGGTCACGCGTATCTCACCTCGGCATCGGCGGAAGAGGCGGCGCAGGAATCCGACAGGATCGGCTCATCCTTTTTCACGCACTATTTCATCTCGGGCCTCCGCGGTGCAGCGGACTCCGCCGGGGACGGCATGGTGACCCTGAACGAGGCGTATACGTATGCGTTCCAGGAAACCCTCGCCTCCACCGAGAAGACCCAGTACGGCCCGCAGCATGCCGCGTATGACATCAACCTCTCGGGCTCCGGCGACCTGGTGCTCACCGACCTCCGAACATCGAGCGCGATCCTCAGGATCGGTGAGGATGTCGCCGGCCGCCTGTACGTGCGCGACGCGCAGGGAAACCTCGCGGTGGAGCTGAACAAGAACGGCGGCCAGAAGGCCGAGCTCGGCCTGGAGCCCGGCGTGTACAACGTTGTGCTGGACACACGGACCACGCGGCTCGAAGGCGACGTGCGCATCACCAGCCGCCAGCCCGCGAACCTCACGCTTGCGAGCCTGCGCTCCGTGCCGCTGGACAAGGCCACGGCCCGCGGCGTCGACGCAGACGGAGGCGCCGCGCCGCCGCAGGTTGCGGCCGCCGATTCGACTGATCCCGCGGCAGCGATGGGTGCGGCGGTCGGGGCTGTGGTCGGCTCGGCCATCGGCAAGGCGATGGGGACGGCGGTGAACGCGGCCATCACCGCTGCCGCAGGGGCGGCGCGCGCGGCGCCGCCGGCGGAATCGGCCCCCGCAGGGGACGGTGATCCATCGCAGCCACCGGGGGATTCCGCGCCGCCCCGGGAATCCTCCTTTGACCGCCCGCCGCCGGAGGTGTTTCAGCTCAGCTTCTTCCCTGACCTGTCCCGCGGAATGTTCGCCTCGCGTGTCGACCATGTCGTCGCGGTGAACGTCCTCGTGGGCAGCTTGGGCTCATCGTACGGGTTCGAGGTCGGAGGGCTTGCCAACCTCGAGTCGGGGGACGTGGTGGGGTTCCAGGCGTCGGGCCTCGCGAACGCCGCCCTGGGCTCGCTGACGGGTTACCAGTCGGCGGGGCTGGTCAATTACGTGGCCGGCGATGTCCGCTTCTTCCAGTCCGCCGGCCTCGTCAACGTGGGCGGCACGCTCGTGGGCGGGCAGGCGGGCGGTCTTGCGAACGTCGTCTTCGGCTCCACGGTCGGCGCCCAGGCGGCGGGCCTGTTCAACTGGTCCGGTGGGGAGATGCGCGGCGCGCAGGTTGCCGGCATCGGCAACTGGGCGGACAGCGGGATCTCCGGCGCGCAGGTTGCCGGCGTCGCCAACTGGGGAAGGACGGTGAAGGGTCCGCAGATCAGCGTCGTGAACATTGCGGATTCCGTCTCGGGCGTCCAGGTAGGGGTGGTGAACATCGCACGGCACGTGTCGGGCATACAGCTCGGCGTGATCAATATCTCGCGCGAGATCGACGGGATCCCGATCGGCGTCGTTTCAATCGAAGGCCGCGGACGCCATGCGCTGGATTTGTGGGTGGACATGGACGGGGTGCCGTATGCCGCGCTCTCGCTGGGCACGCAGCACGTGTACTCGGTCTTCAGCGCGGGATGGGTGACGGGCTCAGACCCCGTCCTGTGGTCGCTGGGCGCCGGGCTCGGCGGCCGGGCGAATATCGGAGGCGCCTTCATCGATTTCGATCTCTCCCTCGTCACCCAGAGACAGGGCACGACGGGCTGGGACTCCACCCCGTGGGGATACCTCTACCCCCGGGCCCGTGCGGTGCTCGGCTACCCCCTTGCCGATGGATTCGCTCTGGACGCGGGGATTTCCGTTCGGGCGCTGGTGCCCACCCTGTCCTCGTCGATGCCGGGAGCCGATCCAGCGCGCACGATATTCCAGCCCTCATTCATCGTAGGAGTTCATCTCGGCTGAAAGCGAGAGTGATTCCCGCCGGCAGCGTCGGCGGGGGCGGTCTCTTGCCGGCATAACACAAAATTAGCTTTCCACACCTTTTTCGCGGAAGTACCTTAGGGTGTGCGTCTTGAAGAAAGAGTCCCGCCGCCCTCCGAGCCGGCCTCCGACTGGCAGCTGGTTCGGGGGTGGCTGATCCGGACGTACACGCGCTCCCGTGTGCCGATCCTCGTCGGATCGAACATCCTGACGATCGTCGTCGCGCTCCTCATCTCCAACGCCCTCCGCCCTGCGCCCCAGAACCTCACCCAGCGCGACATCGACAATGCTGTCAGCCGCTCTCTGCAGAACACACCTCCCCCGCCTTCCACCGCGTCGGTCGCCTACGAGGCGATCCGGCCTTCCGTCGTCGTCGTCCAGACTCAGACGACGGAGGGAGGCAAGGCGCGCTCAACGCTGGGCGCAGGAGTCGTCATTGCGGAGACCGGCCTGATCCTCACCTGCCTCCACGTGGTCGGGGACGCGCCCCAGGTGAAGGTGCTCTTCGCGGACGGAACGGAGTCCGATGCTCTGGTGACGGTGCGGCTGCCGGAGAAGGACCTCGCGGTGCTGAGCGCGCTGAAGCTGCCCGACGACCTTCAGCCCGCCACACTCGCGAGCTCCGCATCGCTTCACGTCGGAGACGAGGTGATCGCGGTGGGAAATCCCTTTGGCGTCATCAACTCGGTCACCGACGGGGTGGTCTCGGGGCTCGGGCGGCAGTACGTCTCGCGCGAATCGGGGGTGGAGCTCACGAACCTCATCCAGTTCGACGCGGCGGTCAACCCCGGGAACTCCGGGGGCCCCTTGTTGAACAGGGCGGGGGAGGTAGTGGGGATCGTCGCGTCGCTGCTGAATCCGACCAGCCAGGACGTGTTCATCGGCATCGGGTTCGCGATCCCGATCGACGATACCGGTTCCGCAATCGGATTTCCGCCGGTCTAGGAAAAAGGCGAGGAGCAAAGGGGAAGATGATGCAGTACGAAAAGGATACGGCCGCCATCGAACAGGCGCGGACAATGGAGCAGATCCTCTACGAGGTGAAGAAGATCATCGTAGGGCAGGACCATCTCCTGGAGCGGGTGCTCATCGCGCTGCTGTCGGAGGGGCACCTTCTCGTGGAGGGTGTCCCGGGCCTCGCGAAAACCCTCACGGTCAAGACGCTCGCGGCGGCTGTACGCGGGGTGTTCAAGAGGATCCAGTTCACGCCGGACCTCGTACCCGCGGATCTCGTGGGCACCCGCATCTACAACCAGCGGACCGGCGAGTTCAGCACTTCACTCGGCCCGGTCTTTGCCAACCTTCTCCTCGCGGACGAGATCAACAGGGCCCCGGCGAAGGTGCAGAGCGCCCTGCTGGAAGTGATGCAGGAGAGGCAGGTAACCATCGGGGGAGAGACCTTCCGCGTTCCCGAGCCGTTCCTGGTGATGGCAACGCAGAACCCCATCGAGACCGACGGCACGTATCCTCTGCCCGAGGCCCAGGTCGACCGGTTCATGATGAAGGTCCTTGTCGACTATCCCAGCGAAGCGGAGGAGTTC
>JBEKXR010000073.1:0-11127 GCA_049511935.1 Spirochaetia bacterium
AGAGCGCGGCGTATTGCATCCACTGATTGCTGAACACGCCGAGAGAGAACACCGAGGCGCGCTCCGACCTGTTCGTGTAGGCCCGCAGGACCTGGCATCCCGAGAGAGTGACGAAGGCCATCGTGCGGGCGGCCTCCACCGAGCCGAAGACGCTCGAGCCCATCCAGAACGCCAGGAGCGTGACGACGGTGATCGCGATCCCCTGCAGCAGGAGCCCGAGCGCCATGGAGCGGTCGATGAGGGGCCGGGACGTCGGACGGGGGGGCCGATCCATGATGCCGGGCTCCTCCTTCTCCATGCCGAGGGCGAGCGCCGGGGCACCATCGGTGAGCAGGTTCATCCAGAGCAGCTGGATCGCCGTGAGGGGCACGGGCCAGCCGAAGAGTGTGCCGAAGAAGATCGTGCCGATCTCCCCGGCGTTGCACGAGAGCAGGAAAGAGACGAACTTTCGGATGTTCGAAAAGATGATCCGTCCCTGTTCCACCGCCGCGACGATGGAGGCGAAGTTGTCGTCAGTGAGCACCATGTCGGCGGTCTCCCGGGTCACGTCGGTGCCGCTGATCCCCATCGCGATTCCGATGTCGGCGCGCTTCAGGGCCGGCGCGTCGTTCACTCCGTCACCCGTCATCGCGACGACGTGTCCCTTGCGGCGCAGCGCGTCGACGATCCGCACCTTGTGCGGGGGCGACACGCGGGCAAAGACAGTGGCCGTCTCCAGCGCCGCGGAGAGCCCGTCGTCGTCCAGGGCGTCGATCTGAGCCCCCGTGATGACGCGGCTTTCCGGGCCGAGGATGCCCACGGTCCTGCCGATGGCCGCCGCGGTCTCGGCGTAGTCTCCCGTGGCCATGATGACCTTCACGCCGGCCCGCCGGGCCAGTTCGACCGCCGGGCCGGCTTCGGGCCGGGCCGGGTCGCGCATCCCGATGAGACCCACGAAGGTGAGATCCGTTTCCAGCTCGGCCGCCGAAAGCTCCACGGGAATTTCCTGCAGGGGGCGATACGCGACCCCGATGACGCGGAGGGCCTGGGAGGCGAGATCGGCGCCCGCCCTGAGGACCGTGCTCCTCAGCGCACTGGTGAGCGTCTGCGGGGCGCCCCGGGTCCGCAGCCGGGTGCAGCGCCCGAGGAGAAGGTCGGGCGCGCCCTTCACGAACAGGACGTAGGGTGCGCAGTGGCCGACTGCTGCCGCCCCTTTCAGTCCCGCACGCTCGTCGGGAACGCGGTGGATGGTGCTCATGCGCTTTCGGTCCGAGTCGAACGGGACCTCGGCGACCCGGGGGAAGAGGGCGTCCACGCGTTCACGGATGAGACCGGCCTTTGCGGCGGCGACAACCAGCGCACCCTCTGTCGGGTCGCCGATCATGCGGTAGCGGACGGGGCCCGGCACGGGAACGCCGGGTGAGTCCGGTTCCAGACGCGCGTCGCTTGCCAGCATCCCCGCCTGCAGGAGGAGGAGCGCGGAGCCGTCCCCAACCAGCTCGGCGGGACGTCCGTCCTTCTGCACCTCACCTCGCGGCTGCCACCCCTGCCCGGTGATCGACAGGGTCTCGCCGTCCGCCCACAGGAGCGCAGCGGTCATCTCGTTCTGCGTGAGGGTGCCCGTCTTGTCCGTGCAGATCACCGTGGCGCTGCCGAGGGTCTCCACCGCGGTGAGCCTGCGGATGAGCGCGTGGCGCCCGATCATTTCCCGCATGCCCAGCGCGAGACAGATGGTGACGATCGCCGGCAGGCCCTCGGGCACCGCGGCGATCGCGAGGCTCACCGAGATGAGGAACATCATGAGGATGCCGCGGCCTTGCAGGATTCCCACAAGGAACACCACCGCACAGACGGCGAGCGCGGCGATCCCCAGCCACCTGCCCACTTCGGCGAGCTTTTTCTGCAGGGGAGTGGCCTCGTCGACGACTTCTTCCAGCATGGAGGCGATGAGCCCGATCTGCGTTGCCCTGCCGGTGCCCGTGACGATCCCCCGGCCCCTGCCGAAGGTGACGGCCGTCCCCATCCAGGCCATCGTGCACTGGTCCCCGATCGGCGTTTCTTCGTCCAGGGCCGACTCGGCATGCTTTTCCACCGGGGTGGATTCCCCGGTGAGCGACGCTTCCTGGAGCTGGAGGTTGACGGCCTCCGTCAGCCGCAGGTCCGCGGGAACGAGGCCGCCGGACTCGAGGAGCACCAGGTCGCCCGGCACCAGCTCGCGCGCCGGCACGAGCGCGCTGCGGCCCGAGCGGATCACGTGCGCCTCGGGAGCGGCCATTCTCCTCAGGGACGCCAGCGCACGGTCGGCCTTGGCCTCCTGCACGACGCCGATCCCGGCATTGAGGATGACGAGGAGAATGATCACGACCGCATCCAGCCACTCGCCCAGGAACAGGGAGACGACGGCCGCACCGATGAGGAGGAGGACGAGGAAGTCCTTGAACTGGTCCGCGAGGAGGGAGAGGAACGCGGCAGGCGGCGTTTCAGGAAGCTCGTTCAGTCCCTGTGCGGCGAGACGGCGCGCCGCCTCTTCCGCACGCAGGCCCGCGCCGATGTCGGTTCCGAGCTTCGCTTCGACTGCGCGCGCGGCGAGGGAGTGGAACCGGGGAGGGGCCGCGCCAAAGCCCGGGGAGGCGCCCGCACCATCAGAACGACTGCCCGCGTGTCCTGTCCCGGGGCCCCCCCCGTGCGTCACAACCTGTCGCTCCTGTTCACGACCTTGTTCAGCGGGTACTCGATGATCCCGTCGGCGCCCTTCTCGATGAGCTGCGGCACCAGCTCGCGCACCACGGATTCGCGGACGATGATCTCCACGGAGAACCACGCGGTGTCGTGCAGGCGCGCGACGGTGGGGGAGGTGAGGCTGGGCAGGAGCCCCACCACCTCGTCGAAGCTCGCTGCAGGAACGTTCATCTTCAGCCCGACCATGTTCTCCGCGGCAAGCGCGCCGCGCAAGAGAAGCGCGATGTGCTCGATCTTGCGCCTTTTCGCGGGGTCCTTCATCGCGGCCTTGTTGGCGATGAGCTTCGTGTTGGTCTCCAGCAGGGTGTGCACGATCTTCAGGCCGTTGGCGCGCAGCGTGGTGCCCGTTTCCGTGACCTCCACGATCGCGTCCACCAGTCCGTCCACCGCCTTGGCCTCGGTGGCCCCCCAGGAGAACTCCACTTTCACGGGGATGTTCCGCTCAGCGAAATACCTCTTCGTGAATCCCACCAGCTCGGTGGAGATGGTTTTGCCGGCACAGTCCTCGAGGCTATTGATGGGCGATGTGGCGGGGCAGGCGAGAACCCACCGGGCCTTGGTCGTGCTCGCCTTCGAGTAGATCAGGTCAGTCACGGTCTCCACGTCCGCGTCGTTTTCCAGTATCCAGTCCAGGCCGGTGAGCCCCGCGTCCAGCACGCCGTTCTCCACGTAGCGGGCCATCTCCTGGGCACGGACGAGATTGCAGCTCACCTCGGGATCGTCTATGGAAGGAAAGTAGGAGCGTTCGGAGACGGAGATCTTCCATCCCGCCTTCTGGAACAGCTCGATGGTCGCCCGTTCCAGGCTCCCCTTGGGCACGCCCAGCTTGATCACCCGGTCCTTCATTTCTTCTCTCCGTAGACCTTCTCGGGATCGAACACCCGCACCCCGTCCACCCGCTCTGCTCCGCCCTCGACCACCCGGTGGAAGCAGCTGCGGTAGCCGGTGTGGCAGGCCGCATCGCCGACCTGGCGGACCCGGGCGAGCACGCAGTCCGCGTCACAGTCGATGCGAAGCTCCTTCACTTCCTGGACATTTCCCGAGCTCTCGCCCTTCTTCCAGAGTTTCCCACGGGACCTGCTCCAGTAGTGCATGATCCCCGTCTTCTGCGTGAGCTCCCAGGACTCCGCGTTCATGAACGCGACCATCAGGACCTCCCCGGTCTGCCAATCCTGCGCGACCGCCGTCACCAGGCCGTCGAGCTTTGAGAAGTCGAGCTTTACCATTGAAGGAACCCCCTTCAGAGCGTGACGTCAGACTTCCGGCGCCTGTACGCGGCATCTTCGCCGAAGATGAGGTCGTAGCTGTCAATTGCGATCTGCAGCTCCTCGTTGGTCTGCACCACGAGGATCGCGATTGGCGAGAACGGGGCCGAGACGATGCCCTCCCCGGAGCCCAGTGACGCGTTCAACTCGTAGTCCATGAAGATACCGAGGTTCTCCAGCCGGTGGCAAATCCGTTCCCGCATCTTCACGCCGTTCTGCCCGATGCCGCCGGTGAAGACCAATGCGTCGACCTTCACGAGGTTCGCCACGTACGCCCCCACGTACTTCCGCACCCGGTACGCGTAGACCTCCAGCGCCTCGATCGCGCGCTTGTTGCCCCTGGCCGCCTCCGCCTCGAGGTCGCGGAGGTCGTTCGAAATTCCCGAGAGCCCCAGGAGCCCGCTTTTCTTGTTGAGGAGCGCGTTCACCTCGGGCGAGCTGTACCCCCGCCTCTGCAGGAAATCGATGATGGCAGGATCGATGTCGCCGCTGCGGGTGCCCATCATCAACCCTTCCAGCGGCGTGAATCCCATGGAGGTGTCGATGGACCTGCCGTGCTCGATCGCCGTGACCGAGGCGCCGTTGCCCAGGTGGCAGGTGATGACGTTCGTGTTCTCGGGGTCGCGCTTCAGCAGCTCCATGGCCCGGCCGGCCACGTAGCGATGGCTGGTCCCGTGAAAGCCGTACCGGCGGATCTTGTACTTCTCGTACAGCTCGTAGGGCAGCCCGTAGAGGTAGGCCGCGGGAGGCATGGTCTGGTGGAACGCGGTGTCGAACACCGCCACCTGCCGGGCGTCCGGCAGAATCGCCTGCGCCTCCTTGATGCCGATGAGGTTCGGAGGGTTGTGCAGGGGCGCGAGCTCCACGTTCTTCTCGATGGCCTTCAGCACGTCGTCGTCGATGACGACGGAGGAGGCGTACTGCTCGCCGCCATGCACCACGCGGTGCCCGACGCCGGAGATCTCCGCCAGGCTGCCGAGAACCCCCTTCTCCGGGTCGGTGAGGGCCTCCCGGACCAGCTCCATCGCCGCCTTGTGATGAGGGATCTGGATCTCACGCACCAGCTCGCACCGGGAGGTCTTCTGCGTGATGCGGCCCTTGAGCTCGCCGATGCGCTCCACCAGGCCGCGCCCGAGGCTGATGCGCTTGGGCATTCCCCATACCTCGTACTTCAGCGACGAGCTCCCGCAGTTGATGACCAGTATTTTCCTGTCCGTCGCGGCGTGCATTCTCCGACCTTCTCTCTGTGATCTCACAGCTTTTTAGCAGAAACCATGGATCTATGCTACCATGCCTCCCCGGCAGGGTCATGGCAAGCCTCATCTATCATGCCGGTGCGCTCGGGGACTTCATTACTACGCTTCCGGCGATCGCTCGCTGGCGGGAAGAGCTCCCTGGGGAACGGCTGATCCTGTTGGGAAGGCCCGCGCACGCGGCGATTGCGGCGCCCCCATTCGACGAGACCTGGGATGCCGGGGCCGCGGTGTTCTCCCCCCTGTTCTCCGATGGCGTGAAGGCAGACTCTCCACTCTCGGGAAAGCTCAGCGTCGTCACCTCCGCGCTTCTCTTCGCGGCTGCCTCCTCCCCGCTCGCGGCGTCGCTGGCGCGTCTGGGCGTGAGCGAGATCGTCCGCCAGGACCCCTTTCCCTCGTCGGTCATCCATGTGATCGACTACCATCTTTCCTTCTTCCCCGGGCAGGACCGCGGGGAACAGCGGATTCCGCAGATCCTCGTCCCCAGGACCGAACCGTGGGATGTGGCAGCGATCCACCCGGGCAGCGGCAGCGCGAAGAAGAACTGGCCGCGCGCCCGATTCATCGAGCTCGCCGCGCGCCTCGTCGAACGGGGTGTGAGGATTTCATGGATCCTCGGTCCCGCCGAGACCGACATCGAGCCCCCGCCCAGCGCTGACCAGAATCCACCTTCGGTGGCGACAAATCCACCTTCGGTGACGACAAATCCACCTTCGGTGGCGACAAATCCACCTTCGGTGGCGACAAATCCACCTTCGGTGGCGGTGTGGAGGTCGCTCCCCCTGCCGACGCTTGCGGGACGACTGGCACGGTGCCGTCTGTACGTCGGCAACGACTCAGGCGTCACTCACCTGGCGGCAGCGGCAGGCTGTCCAACGGTGGCGCTGTTCGGCGAGAGCGATCCCCGCGTGTGGGCGCCGCGCGGCACACGGGTCAAGGTCCTCATGTCGGGCTCTCACGGTATGGGGGCAATTGGAGTTGGAGACGTTCTACGTGTGTGTGAGGATTTTCTGAAAGAGAAGTGACGGACAGGCGAGCGAACCACCCCCGGCCTGTCAGACGATGAGCCGTCAGGCCAGCGCGTGACTGCCGCTGCGCAGGAAAGAGACGCGGGGAGGGAGGATGCTTTCTCCCTCTCCGCGTGGGAAGTTTCCTTCCCTACCTCTTCTTCGCCGACTTCTTGGCGGTCTTCTTGGCCTTCTTGGCCGGCTTCTTGGCGACCTTCTTGGTCTTCTTCGCACTCTTCTTTACAGCCACGGTTGCCCCTCTCGTTTCATTAGGATGAAAACTGTTTCAGAGCATAGTGCTTCGCGGCCCACTTGTCAAGACTTTCGCGCGCGCCGGCGAAAATTTGTGAAGCGGCCCCGTGATGCTCGACGGGGCTTTCGCAGCGCTTCGGGGACGCCGTGCGTTATCGTCGAACAGGAGTTTGTTGGTAATCCGGGGTCAGCCCGGAGGCGCACCCGCGCCAAATCCGCCTTCGGCGGCGCCAAATCCGCCTTCGGCGGCGCCAAATCCGCCTTCGGCGGCGCGGGAGACCAGCAGGCGCACCCGGTTGTCCCGCACGTCGACGACGCCCGCGCCGACGCTCACGGTCCGCACCGCGCCGACGTACCCGGCGGATTGGGCGCCTCCGGCGGCGGATTCGGTGTCGCCCGTCGTGACGCGAAGGTCGCCCGGCACGACGCTGGCCACCAGGGCGGTGTGGTCCGCAAGGACTCCGAGCTCGCCTCCCGAGGTGGGCACGACGAGGAACTCGCATTCACCCGATGCCACCGTGCCCTCCGGCGTGGCCACGGACCACGAGAACCTCGCGCTCATGCGCTCTTCATCTTCTCGGCCTTCTCACGCGCCTCGGCGACCGTGCCGACGTAGAGGAAGGCCTGCTCGGGAAGCGTGTCGCACTTCCCGTCGATGATCTCACGGAAGCTCGTCACCGTTTCGTCGCGTTTCACGTACCGGCCCTGGAAGCCGGTGAACTGTTCGGCGACGAAGAAGGGCTGGCTGAGGAATCGCTCGATCCGCCGCGCGCGAGACACCGAGGCCTTGTCTTCTTCCGAGAGCTCGTCGTAGCCGAGGATGGCGATGATATCCTGCAGGTCGCGGTAGCGCTGCAGGCACTGGAGGACCGCCTGGGCAACCGCGTAGTGTTCCTCTCCCACGTAGTAGGGGTAGAGGATACGGCTGGTCGATCCCAGCGGGTCGACCGCCGGGTAGATGCCCTTCTCCGCGATCTGCCGGGAGAGAACCGTCGTTGCGTCCAGGTGCGTGAACACGGCGGCGGCGGCGGGATCGGTGATGTCGTCTGCCGGTACGTACACGGCCTGAATCGAGGTGATGGAGCCGGTCCGAGTGGAAGTGATGCGCTCCTGCAGCTCGCCCATCTCCGAGGAGAGGGTGGGCTGGTAGCCCACCGCGGAGGGCATCCGGCCGAGGAGGGCCGAGACCTCGCTGCCCGCCTGCGTGAAGCGGAAGATGTTGTCGACGAAAAGCAGGATGTCCATCCCGTCGTCGCGGAAGTACTCCGCCATTGTGAGCGCGGAGAGGGCAACGCGCAGGCGCGCGCCCGGCGGCTCGTTCATCTGACCGAAGACCAGGCAGGCCTTTTCAAGGACCTTCGATTCCTGCATCTCCTTCCACAGGTCGTTGCCTTCTCGGGTGCGCTCGCCGACGCCGGCGAAGATGGAGTACCCGCCGTACTGGGTGGCGATGTTGTGGATGAGCTCCTCGATGATCACGGTCTTCCCCACGCCGGCGCCCCCAAAGAGGCCCGTCTTACCCCCGAGCACGTAGGGGCAGAGAAGGTCGATGACTTTGATTCCGGTTTCGAAGATCTGGGTCTTCGGTTCCAGCTGGGCGAACGGCACGCCCGGGCGATGGATGGGCATCCGCTTCTGCGTGGGCGCCGGCCCCTTGCCGTCCACGGGTTCACCCAGGAGGTTGAACACCCGGCCGAGGACCTCCTTGCCCACGGGCACGGTGATGGAGGTGCCGGTGTCAACGATCGGGCAGCCGCGGGGGATGCCGTCCGTGGAATCGAGCGCCACCGCGCGGACCCGGTTTCCCCCGAGGTGCTGCTGGACCTCGCTCACCAGGTGTGTCTTCCGTCCGCCGATCTCCGAGTCGATCAGCAGGGCGTTGCGGATCTCGGGAAGATGCCCCTCCTCGAACTCCGCGTCGAGGATCGATCCGATCACCTGGATCACGGTCCCCCTGCCGCCTGCGCTCATGTCCTGCCCCCTTCGCTTCCGCTGATGATCTCGATCATCTCGTTTGTGATCTGGGCCTGGCGCACCCGGTTGTAGGTTCGCGTCAGGCGCTTCGTCATCGAGTCCGCGTTGTCCGATGCGCTTCGCATCGCCGCCGAACGCTGCGCCTGCTCGCAGAGCATCGCCTCCAGGACCACGCAGAAGAGCTCGGCCTTCACGAGGAGGGGGAGGAGCTCGCCCAGGAGGCGCCTGCGGTCCGGCTCCACCAGGTACAGCGGCTCCCCGCCCGGACCTTCCGAGGGGGCTGCCGGCCCGGCGCCGATGGCCGCGGCTGCCAGGGCGGGCACGAACGGCAGCAAGGCGGCAATCCGCACCTCCTGGACGGCCCTCGACCTGAACCGGGTCGAGACGATCTCCACGGCGTCGAACTCTTTCGCGACGAACCGCTCGCCGATCTGCCCCACCACCTCGTCCAGCCGGCTGAACGGGATGTTCTCGTCCGTGTCGGAAATGGAAACGGTCACCGGCTGGTCGTGATATCGGAAATACGCCAGTCCCTTCCGCCCCATGACCGCAAGGAGGGTTTCCTTCCCCTCTTTGCGCAGAGCCTCCATGCGCGCCCGCGCGGACTGGATGACCTTCGCGTTGTACCCGCCGCACAACCCGCGGCTGGAGGTGACGCAGAAGAGCAGGACCCTTTTCACTTCTGCCCGGGGGGCCCCCAGGGGGTGCGCGGCCAGCTCCTGCGCGGCCTCGATGCTCGAGAGGGGTGCGCCCAACGCCTCGGGGAGGAGCACCGCCGCGTCGTGGCGGAACGCCTTTGCGCTCTCGAGCCTGCCCGTGAGCTTCATTCCCTTGGACTGCGCCACCTTCTCCATGGTCCGCGTGATCTTGTGAATGTTGCGGACGCTTCCGATCCGCTTGCGGATGTCCCGTGTTTTCGCCATTTCTCAGCCCGCGCCGCCTGAAGGGCGGCATGGTGGACAGGAACCATCGGTTCCAGCCTTGCCCATGCGGTAGATGATCTGCATCTCAGAAGCTCTTCTTGAACGCGCCAATAGCCTCGGCGAGCACCTCGGGCTCCGACAGCGTCCCGAGGTTCCTGATTCCCGCGAGGATATCCGGTTTCGAGGCACGCAGGTACTCGAGGAACTTCTGCTCGAATTCACGCACGCGGGCCACGCTCACGTCGTCCATGAAGCCGCGTGTGGCGGCATACAGTATCATGACCTGCTCTTCCACCGGCATCGGAGAATACTGCGACTGCTTGAGGACCTCGACCATGCGCGCCCCGCGCGCGAGCTGGGCCTGCGTGGCCTTGTCCAGCTCCGTTCCCATCTGGGCAAAGGCTTCCAGCTCACGGTAGGCGGCAAGGTCGATGCGGAGCGATCCGGCCACCTGCTTCATCGCCTTGATCTGGGCATTGCCGCCCACGCGCGAAACCGACAAGCCGACGTCGATCGCCGGACGGATGCCCGCGTTGTACAGGTCCGTGCGCAGGTAGATCTGACCATCGGTGATCGAGATCACGTTCGTGGGGATGTACGCGGAGACCTCGCCCTCCTGCGTCTCGATCATGGGCAGGGCGGTGAGCGAGCCCCCGCCCAGCTCGCTGGACAGGCGTGCCGCGCGCTCCAGCAGGCGCGAGTGCAGGTAGAACACGTCCCCCGGGTACGCCTCGCGGCCGGGGGGCCTTCGAAGGAGGAGGGCGAGCTGCCGGTACGCGTTGGCCTGCCGGGAGAGGTCGTCGTACACGACGAGGGTGTCCTTGTGTTCCTCGTACATGAAGTACTCGGCCATGGCGCATCCCGCATAGGGGGCGATGTACTGCAGCGCTGCCGGCTCCGCCGCGGTGGCGGCCACGATGATGGTGTGCGCCATGGCGCCGCGCGCGCGCAGGGCCTCCACGATGCCCGCCACCATCGAGGCTTTCTGACCGATGGCCACGTAGACACAGATGACTCCCGTGTCCTTCTGGTTGATGATCGCGTCCATGGCCAGGGATTCCTTGCCATTGCCGCGGTCGCCGATCAGGAGCTCGCGCTGTCCCTTCCCGATGGGGACCATCGCGTCGATGGCCTTCACGCCGGTCTGCAGGGGCTCCTTCACGGACTGCCGGTCGCGGATGCCCGGCGCCTTGAACTCCACCGGACGGGTCCTCACGGATTTGATCTCGCCCTTGTCATCGATGGGAATGCCGAGGGGATTGACCACCCTGCCGACGAGCTCGTGACCCACCGGCACCTCGAGGACCCGGCCGGTCCTTCTGACCTTGCCGCCCTCGTGCAGATCGAGGTAATTGCCGAGGATGACCGCGCCGACGCTGTCCTCTTCCAGGTTCAGCGCCAGGCCGAAGACCCCGGTCTCGAATTCGAGCATCTCCATGGCCATTGCCCCGCGCATTCCGTAGATGCGGGCAATGCCGTCCCCGAGCTCCACGATCGTCCCGACCTCGTCCATCGTGAGATTCTTGGAGTAGTTGCTGATCTCCTGCTTGATCCGCGCGGACATCTCTTCAAGGTTGATCCTCATCGTCGTCCCCTATCTTTGTTCGCCGCCGGGCGTTGAGCGACCCCGAATGGCGCCTGCCTGCGACGCGAGGTCCCGCAGCCGGCCCTGGATGCTGAACTCGATCTCCTGGCCCTCGCTCTCCGCCACCACGCCTCCGATCAGCGACGGGCG
>JBEKXR010000074.1:0-11099 GCA_049511935.1 Spirochaetia bacterium
GCCGAGGACGAACAACGCGCCGGCCATGAGAAGCGGCGCCGCGCGCGAGAAGAATAATCGACCCATGTGTGCCCTCCGATCTGAAAAGATATGGTGTTCCCGTCTGAAATGGAAATTTGACTTGAAGCAGTTTTGACCGCAGTGATTCGGGACCGTGGAGGCTCGAATAGTGCCCAGTCCGGACGGAAATGAGTACCTTATGAAAGGAGGGCGCAGGAAATGTGGGGCTGGGGTTGGATGCACGGAGGGTACGGTCTCCCGTTCTGGTGGGTCGGCGCGGGATTACGGCTGCTCTTCATGGCTGCCGTCGTCACGGGAATCATCTATCTGTTTCGAAATTTCAGCCGCCGGGGCGACTGGCGAAGCCATCGTGACGAATCCCCTCTGGAGATACTCCAGAAACGCTACGCTCGCGGCGAGATCAGCAAGGAAGAGTTCGAGGAGATGAAGAGGAACCTGGGCTGAGAACGCGGGGCAGTGCCTCCGTGGATGAAGCACGCTTCGTTCGTGTGATCAGAATTTCACTTCGACCTGCATCTTCGTGACCGCCGATTTCAGGATTGCGTACGATTGACAAGATCCCGCAGCTCAGGCCATTTTGCAGATGCGGGGAACCAGCTTCTCGTCTGCAGGGTTCTTTTTCCTGGAGGTACACCATGGTCACCGAGCTGAAAAACGGCGTCTGGTGGGTCGGCATCGTGGATTGGGGGCTGAAGCATTTCCACGGGTTCGAGTTGTCCACGCACAGGGGGAGCTCATACAATTCCTTCCTCATCGTCGATGAGAAGATCGCCCTGGTCGATACGGTGTGGGGCCGGTTCACCACCGAGTTTCTGGAGAACGTCCGCGAGGTGGTGGATCCGGCGAAGATCGACTATGTCATCGCCCAGCATGCCGAGCCGGATCACTCGGGCAGCCTACCCGCCATCATGGAGCTCTGCCCGAAGGCAACCCTCGTCGTCTCGCCCCGGGGCCAGGCGAGCATTTCCGGACACTACCACACGCCGTGGAACTTCCGCGTTGTGAAAACAGGCGATAAGATCAGTCTCGGGGGCTGCGAGCTCATCTTCGTCGAGGCGCCGATGCTCCACTGGCCCGACAGCCTGTTCACCTACGTGTCAGGCAAAAGCGTGCTCATGCCCAACGACGCCTTTGGCCAGCACTATGCCACCTCCCTGCGGTTCAACGACCAGGTGGACCAGAAGGAGCTATACGAGGAGGCGCTGAAGTACTACGCGAACATCCTGACACCATTCAGTGACCTGGTGCTGAAGAAGATCGACGAAATCCTCGCCCTTGACCTGCCCGTCGACATGATCTGTCCGAGCCACGGAGTCATCTGGCGCAAGGACCCGCTGCAGATCGTGAAGGCCTACCAGGAGTGGGCCCGCCAGATTCCACACGACAGGGCTGTCGTCCTGTACGACACCATGTGGGAAGGCACGCGGCGAATGGCCGAAGCGATCGGGGACGGTCTCGAGCGGGAAGGGGTCCCCTACATGCTGTGCCACATGGGCAATTCGGACAGGAACGACGTGGTGACGAAGATCTTCGAAGCGAAGGCCGTCATTGTCGGCTCTCCCACGGTCAACCGCGGACTCCTGCCCACGATGATGCCGATCATGGAGGAGCTGAAGGGCCTTCGATTCAAGAACAAGATCGGCGCCGCATTCGCCTCCTACGGCTGGAGCGGCGAATCACTTTCGATCATCGAAAAGCGGCTCGAAGAGAGCGGAGTCACCCTCGTCAGCAAGGGCGTGAAGGCCCTGTGGGCCCCTTCCGCAGAAGTGCTCGAGAAATGCACCGTGCTCGGCCGCGAGGTCGGGAAGGCCGTCAAGGCGCGCGTCTGAGCTGGATCGCGGTCGCCAGCGGACGCTACCTGCTCACGCGGGCGCCGCCTCCCTTGGCGAGCGCGCGCACCTGATCGAGCCGGGCCATGGTGATGTCTCCAGGATACGTGGTGAGCAGGGCACCGTGCGCCCACCCGAGCTTCAGGGCATCATCCGGCGCCTCGCCGGAGAGCAGTCCATAGATCAAGCCCGCCGCGAATCCGTCCCCCCCGCCGATCCGGTCGTACACATCGAGCTCGAGCTCGGGAGTCTCGTGGAACTGACCATCGTACCACATCAGGGCTTTCCAGATATGTCGTGATGCGGAACGTACTTCGCGCAGGGTTGTGGCGATCACCCGCAGATTCGGAAATGCCTTCCCGGTTCGCTCGATCATAGACTGGAAGCTGCGAGCGTGCAGCCTGGACTGGTTCGAAGCAACATCCGGACCCGCGATTCCCAACCCGAGCTGAAGGTCCTCCTCGTTGCCGATGAGAACGTCCGCACAGGAAACGATGCCGCGGTTCACCTCCAGGGCCCGAGCAGTGCCTCCGGTGGACGCGTCCCAGAGCTTCTTCCTGAAATTTAAATCGTAGGAAGCAATCGTGCCGGCGGCGTGCGCCGACTTCATACCTTCCAGGATCAAGGCGGAGGTCGAAGGGGAAAGTGAAGCGAATATCCCTCCGGAGTGGAACCAGCGGACCCCGTCAACCTCGAAAAGCTCGCGCCAGTCGAAATCTCCCGGCGCAAGGAGGGCTCCGGCCTCGTTTGCCCGATCGTACCAGACCTCAGGCGCCCGCACGCCGATTCCCCTGTCGGAATACGTATTCGCCATGCGCGGCCCGCGCACCCCGTCGAACGGAAACCACTTGTAGTACCCGACGACGCCCGCCCTTCGCACTTCCGACTCAATCCACCATCCCGGTGGGTACTGGACGATCGCCGAGGCGATAGCCGTGCGCATGCGAAAGCACTTGGCCAGATTCGCAGCGGGATTGTACTCGGCGCCCGAGCAGTGCCTCTCGAAGTGAGAGGCTTCGTGGAGGGGAACCAGGCCTGGATCGAATCTCTGCACGAGGGCGCCGAGTGCAAGGAAATCGTGCCGGCATTTGTTTTCGCTGCGGAAATCGAGCTTTGACATCGGAGCCATAGTATCAGCGGGCGCCTCAGCTTGGCAAGCTCGGACAGGCCGCTCGGACAGGCTGCTGACAGCCTCTCCTCGTGAACAACCGCCTTGTCCTTGTGGCCGCGCAGCCTCGATGGTATGATTCATCTGTGCGGAGAAAGCGGCTGGCTGCAATTCTGCTGATCACGGGCGCCTCGCTCCTCGGGGCATCATTCCTCGCGGCAGAGGGTGCGAAGCTGGCGTTCAACTGGGCGTTCGTGTCGCGGTCGGCGGACGGGAGCTCCGCGCCGATCGATTTCTCGGAGCGCGTCAACATCATGCCGGGCGAGCTTTTCAAGACGCATATCGAGCCGGTGCAGAGCGCGTTCGTCTTTCTCTATCTTCACGACGCCGCCGGGGCCCTGACTCTCCTTTTCCCCGGGAAGTTCGACACATTCGAGAGCGATTCCTACATCGGGACTCAGGTCTTCTTACCTGACGGGGAGAACTGGTTTCAGCTCGACAGCACGAAAGGCACGGAACGCTTTTACCTTCTGGCATCGACCCAGCGATTGAAGACCCTGGAAGGGCTCTCTCAGATATACCAGGATGTGAAAGTCAATCCGAAGTCCACCCTCTCCGCAAAGAACGCTGCCCGCCAGGCCGTTCTCGATGAGATCGACCAGGTGCGCACGCGGCACAGCCAGATGACGATCGCTGCCGAGAAACCCGTGACCATCGCGGGCGGGACCAGGGGGATCAACACGTCGGTGGCGAAGCTGGCCACGCGCATCGAAGCGACGGAGTTCTACACGAAGACGTTCCGCCTGGATCATTGAGCGGCGCGGGCGAAGGAGTTCGATCGTGTTGATGCACAGGGCGAAGAAGCTACCGGGCATCAGCCCCTCCTCGTGGGAGCATCCCGCGGACAAGGCCGCCCTGGGAGTGCTCAGGCGGACCGTGGGTCTCGACGAGGTCGTGAAAATGCTCGTCGGGGGAACCACTGAACGCGCCATCCGGCTCCTCCACGTTTCCAGCTCCGTCAAGGTCACCGAGAACCAGTTCACCCGGGTGAAAAATGTCCTGGACCGGGTGATCGACATCCTGGACTGGCCCTCCGCGCCGAGTGTCTTCGTGGCCAACAACCCCTTCCTCAACGCAGGGGTCTACGGCGTGCGGGAGCCCTTCATCGTGCTGAACAGTTCGCTGCTTCGGGCACTCGACGACGACGAGCTGTACTGCGTGATCGCCCACGAAGTGGGCCACATCATGAGCGGCCACGTGCTGTACAAGACCGTGCTGTGGATGCTGTTGAAGTTCTCCCTCAACGCCTTGCCCATCGCGGGCGTGCTCGCGAAGCCCCTGCTGATGGCCCTCATGGAGTGGGACAGAAAGAGCGAGCTCACGGCGGACAGGGCAGCCCTGCTGGCGCTGCAGAGCGAGCGGGAAAATTACAACGTGCTCATGAAGATGGCGGGCGGCGAGGATCTTTCGCAGATGAACGTCAACGACTTCTTCCTCCAGGCGTGGGAGTACGACAACCAGAAGACGCTCCTCGACGGGATCTACAAGCTGCTCAATACGGTGGGCGAATCCCATCCCTTCCCGGTGATCCGGCTGCAGGAGCTCAGGTCATGGGCGGCATCCGGTCAGTACCAGGCGATTCTCGACGGGGCATACGTGAAGCGGGGCGCTGAAAGCAGGGGAGCGGCTGAGGACATGAAAGAAGGCTACGACTACTACAAGGGCGCGCTCGATCAGAGCGACGACCCTCTCCTGAAGGCTGTGAGAAACGTCGGTGATTCTCTCAGCAAGGCGGCGGAAGGCCTGAGGGATTCCCTCAAGGACAAGTTCAAGAACAAGTAAAAACAGCGCCGCGGCCCCCCTGGCCCGGCCCATCCGCTTGTTCCACCGCTGTGAATCGCGTATAGTGCCCGTCGACGCTGAAGGAGGAAAATTGAGATGGCAGGGAATGGGAGAAGAGTCGCGGGCATCGTTGCGATCGTCATTTCGGTTCTTGTCGCCGTATTTGACATCGTGTACTACATGGGCCGGCATCCGAACCGCGGAATCGCGGTGTTGATTGCGTGCGGGCTCCTTCTCGTGCTCGGAATCGTCCTTCTCGCTCTGGGCAGCCGGAAATCGCAGCAGTCTCCGACTGGGTGATCCACCCGCACGATTCCGCATGACTGTCGGTCTGACGTACGACCTTCGCACTGACTGGCTCGGCCGGGGATATTCCGAGCTGGAGACGGCCGAGTTCGACCGGGAAGAGACTGTAGCGGCCGTCGATTCCGCAATCCGCGCGGAAGGCTGCGTCACCGAGCGCATCGGCGACTACCGCGGACTGATGGGCGCGCTCTCCGCCGGGAAGCGATGGGACCTGGTGTTCAATTTCTGCGAGGGCATGTACGGTCTCGGCCGCGAGGCTCTCGTGCCGGCGCTCCTGGACGCCTCCAGGATTCCCTACACGTTCTCGGATCCCGTGGTGCTGGCCGTTGCGCTGCACAAGGGCCTGGCGAAGAGGGTCGTGCGTGATGCGGGTGTCCCCACTCCTGACTTTGCGGTGGTCGAGTCGGTCGATGAGATCAAGGGCGTTGCTCTCCGCTACCCGCTCTTTGCAAAGCCGATCGGCGAGGGAACGGGAAAGGGCATTACACCGGCGTCCCGAATCGGAACGCCGGATGAGCTTCGCGCGGTCTGCGAAGAATTGTTGAAGGCCCACGGACAGCCGGTGCTCGTCGAGGAATATCTGCCCGGCCGCGAGTTCACCACCGGCATCATCGGGACGGGGCCGCACGCGACGGCGGTCGGCACCATGGAGGTGATCCTCCTGAACAACGCCGAGTCGCATGCCTACACCTACCTGAACAAGGAGTACTGCGAAGATCGGGTTCGCTATGAGCTCGCCAGCGGCGCCGACGCGGAGGCCTGTGGAAAAATCGCCCTGCAGGCCTGGCGTGCACTCGGCGGCCGTGACGCGGGCCGGGTGGACATCCGGCTGGACGCGAAGGGCAACCCGAGCTTCATCGAAGTGAATCCCCTCGCGGGGCTGCACCCCGAGCATTCCGACCTTCCTATCATCTGCACCATGGTGGGTATTACCTTCCAGCAGCTGATCGGGAGGATCCTCACCTCAGCCCGAAGACGCGCCGGAATCTGACGCGGGCGGAGCATCAAGAACCGACCTCGGGGGCGCGCCGGTGCCTGTCGTCGGCTGGAAGCCCCTCATGATCCCGTTTCTTTCTCCGCTGCCCAGCTTTTCCCTCACGCAGGCGCAGAACCTGTCCACAACCCAGTCGTAGGCAGCGGGGGGGAGCTTCTCTCGCCTCACGTCGGGAACGTCGTTGTACGAATCGATGACAACAGGCGTCCCGTCCTTCGTGATGCACCATTCCACCGCGTTGAAGTCCAGGCCGAGGGCCGCGTTGAGATCGGCGGTCTTCTGCATGATGTGATCCTCAACGCCGCCCAGCTCGCCCGGGCTGGTGAGAGCGTACTCACCACGATCAAATGGCTGCGGCGTCCACCGGACGATGAACACGTCGCGCGCATTCACACAGAAGGCCCTGTAATACCCGACGTACGAGATGAACTGCTGAACTATCATTGTGCGCCGATCCTTCAGGCTCTCGTAGAGCCCCCGGAGGGTCGCGGGCTCCGTCACCTTGAAGACATCCTGCCAGGCATACCCGTCGACGGGCTTGAGAATGCACGGGAAGCCGATCACCTCCTCGACCTCCTGCCAGTTCGGCTCGGCAACCATCTCGGAGACATCCTCGGTGCCGTTTCGAGAGGGGAGAATCATGGTGCGCGCGTGATTGATCGAGTGCGAATCGTAGAGGAGTGATTCCGAAAGCTTGTCGAAGACGAGCGTGAAAAAGGGATTATTCAGGATGTACGCGCCGGCCAGCGACCAGTACCGCATGAGGTGCCGGAGAAAAGGGTCACAGAAGCTCACCCTGTCCACGATCAGGCGAAAGGGAGGAGGGGCGGGGTGGATGAGCTGCCCTGGACGGAGAAAAGCGTGAGGCACGGCGTGCAGGGCTGTCACAACACTCCGGATGAAATCGTTGTCCTTGAACTCGAGGATGCCGTAGCCGGGTACAGGCTCCGTGCTCAGGGCCAGAACCTGAGGCCGATGGCCCCCTGCAGGTGCCAGTCGAAGCCCGTCGGCACCAGGATGATCCCGACGGCAGGGGCGACCTCCACGAAAATTTCCAGAATCTCCCCGACCGGCCATGCCTGGAGACCAATCGGTATCCGTCCTCCCGCCGTGATCGACGACGTCGACCCCAGGTCGACGGAAAGGTACCCGCCCACGCCCAGGTACCAGGCGAAGATGCTCGACAGGTTGCCGTGCGCGGCCCAGTAGTCGACCTTGAGCCCGATCGCGGGCGCGCTGCTCACCCCGATTCCAAACATGAGGGGGAGCTGGGGCAGGTGGAGCAGCAGCATTGCCGACGTCGGCAGACCGCCGGATCCAGCGAGGTACAGGGCCCCCTCGCCGCCGATGGCCAGCCCGCTTCCCTTGACTGCGAAGGCGCCTGTGGCCCCGCACGTCAGAAAGACCGCGAAGGCGAGTGCGCGCGTCTTTTGCATCATGTCTCATTATACCAGAAACCTGGCGGCACGGGAATTCCAAGAGCGCAGGGCCGAATAGAAATTCAATGAAATGGTTCAAGCTTCCGATAATGTCATGAGGAACGCACCATGGACTGGAAGAAACAGCTGAAATCCGACGAAAGGGAACTGAAGGCGCTGATCGACCGGCTCGGTGAGCCGCACGAGGGCGGACAGCTCTCTTGCGACGAGCGCGAGATGGCGCTTCGCTCCCTGGGCGAGAAGCTCACTCAGATGCGCTCGTACGTCGATGACTGTATGAGCGGGCGCAGCACCTACGAAAAGGCAGTCCTAGAGTACAAGCTGAGGGTCGAATACCCCTTCTTCTCCCACCTCACCTCCCTTTCCGCTCTTTCCCGCGAATACGTCGAGTGGTCGTGCGCATAGCGGCGCAATAAATCCGCGGAATACCGCGGCGCACTGAATCCGCGGAATACCGCGGCGAGTTGACACCGGCTCCCGCCGGGAGTACAACATACCCATCATGAGCCAACTCACTGCGACTCGTGCCCTGCTATCAGGGAACGAGGCGATTGCGCGCGGGGCTTGGGAGGCCGGCGTCATCGTGGCCACGGGGTACCCCGGAACTCCGTCCACGGAAATCCTCGAGGCCGCACGCGCGTACAAGAAAGACATCTATTGCGAGTGGTCCCCGAACGAGAAGGTCGCACTGGAGGTCGCTGCAGGCGCTTCGCTGGCAGGCGCGCGTGCGATCGTCACGATGAAGCACGTGGGGCTGAACGTCGCGGCCGATCCGCTCATGACGCTGTCCTACATCGGCACGGTCGGCGGACTGGTCATCTGCGTCGCCGACGATCCCGGCATGCACTCTTCCCAGAACGAGCAGGACACGCGCCACTACGCTCGGTTCGCCAAGATCCCCATCCTCGAGCCCTCCGATTCGCAGGAGGCCATGGACTTCATGGCCCTTGCGCTGGAAATTTCTGAAGCGCATTCCACTCCCGTGATACTCCGTTCCACGACCCGGGTCAGTCATTCCAGCGGCGCGGTTACGCTCGGCGAGCGTCGTGTCGTCGCGGGGGGATCCGGCTTCCAGAAGAACCCGCAGCGGTTCGTGCCGATTCCGCTGAATGCGCGGCCCATGCGCGTGCGGGTCGAAGAGCGGACCGCGGCGCTGGCGGAAGCGGCCAACACGACCACTGTCAACCGGATCGAGTGGGCGGACCGCGGCCTGGGAATCATCGCAGAGGGAATTGCATACCAGTATGTGAAGGAGCTCGCGCCGGACGCGTCGGTGCTGAAGATCGGCTGGGTCTGGCCTTTCCCCGACGAGCTCTTTCGCGCGTTTGCCGCCGGGGTCAGGAGGCTCCTCGTGGTCGAGGAGCTGGACGACATCCTGGAGGAACACGTGCGCTCCCTGGGGATCGCCTGCGAAGGCCGAAGGCCAGGGCCCTGGGGAGCCCGCGTTGCGGTTCCAGGGATCGGAGAGTTGTCCTCCGACAGGCTCGCGCCAGTCCTCGGCAGGGAATCGCTGGCCGCGTCGACCGAACGGTCTGCGAACGGGAAGGATCTTCCTGCCCGCCCGCCGGTGCTCTGCCCTGCCTGCCCGCACCGCGGCATCTTTTTCGCCCTGGGCAAGTTCGACGTGATCGTCACCGGCGACATCGGCTGCTACTCCCTGGGCGTGTTCCCGCCGCTGAAGCGCATCGACACGGTCCTCTGCATGGGCGCCGGCGTCTCTATGGCGCACGGGATGCAGGTCGCGGAGAGCATGCGCGAGACCCGTGAGGAGAAAACCCGCAAGATCGTGGGCATGGTCGGCGACTCCACCTTTTTCCACTCCGGCATCACGGGCCTTCTGGACATCTCGTACAACAAGGGCGCCGCGGTGATCATCGTCGTGGACAACCGCACCACCGCCATGACCGGACACCAGGAACACCCGGGGACCGGGCGCACGCTGATGGGAGAGCAGACGATCTCGGCGTCAATCGAGGATTTCGGGCGAGCCTGTGGACTGAAGAACATCTCTACTGTCGATCCCTACGACCTGAAGGAGACCACCGAGACGCTCCGGCGGGCGCTGAATTCCAACGAGCCCTGGCTCATCATCTCCCGCTCTCCCTGCCCCCTGTACACGAAGAAGAGCGTGGGGCCGGCCCGGCAGGTGAACCAGGAGCTCTGCCGAATGTGCAAGCTGTGCCTGCGGCTGGGATGCCCGGCAATCGAATACGTGAACGACGAGATTCACGTGAACGAGATGCTCTGCGGCGGATGCGCGCTCTGCGAGAAGGTCTGCAAGGACGATGCGTTCGAGATCGCCCGGGGAGCCTGCAATGAGTGAGACGACGAGCATCGTGCTGGTCGGAGTGGGGGGGCAGGGGATTCTCCTGGCCACCCAGATCATTGCGCGCGCCGCGATAGTCAACGGCCACGATGTGAAGACCAACGAGGTGCACGGCATGGCCCAGAGGGGCGGCTCCGTGGTTGCGCAGGTCCGCTACGGCGAGCATGTCTACAGTCCCCTCGTGCCGGAAGGCACGGCGCAGGTCCTCGCGTCCCTCGAGAGGATCGAGGCGCTGCGCTTCGCGGGCTATCTTGCTCCCGACGGACTTGCGGTAGTCTCCTCCCAGGCGATCATTCCCGTGACGGTCTCTTCGGGCCAGGCTGCGTATCCCGCGGATGCCGAGGATCGTCTCCGCGCCGCGTTCAAACGGCTGGCCTACTTCGATGCGATCGGTGCGGCGGAAAGGCTCTGCGACTCCCGCGTGGCAAACGTCATCCTGCTCGGCGCGCTGTCCACGGCGCTCCTCCTTTCACAAGAGTGCTGGTCGGAAGCCATCGCGCAGTGCGTGAAGCCGGCATATCGTGAGATCAACGCGCGTGCCTTTGAAGAAGGAAAGAGGCTGGTCGAGCCCGCCCGCTCGTCTATTGCATGACTGCAAGCAGATCCTTGTAGCGCACGACGCCGAGCAGCTTGCGGTTCTCGTCCACCATCGGGAGTGCCCGGAAGCCGTACTTCGAGAACTCGCTCGCTGCATCCGCGAGAGTGTCGGTCGGGCCGAGGGTGACGATCTGTTCCGTCATGATGTTCCGCAGGGTCTCATCCGACCTGTTCTGGATCAGCTCCCGGATATCCACAACTCCTTTCAGGTTTCCCTCCGAAGTCGTGACATAGACGTACATGATCACGTCGTAGCGCCTCGTCTTGCTGCGAAACTTCGTAAGGGCCTGGCGAACCAGCGCTGATTCGGGCAAGGCGAGGAATCGCTCGGTTGCGAGTGAGGGCAGCTTCACGTCGTGTGCATCGAGCAGCTCGCTGACCTTTTCTACCTCCTCTGCTGAGAGGCTCTTCTTCAGCGCCTCCGCATCGACCCGGGGCAGGATCTCCAGGATATCGGCGATCTGGGCAGGGGTCATCGTATGGAAGAGCTCGGCCAGCCTGTCGCGGCGCAGGGACGCCACCAGCTCTCTCTGGACCCGGGGCTCCGCTTCCTCCAGGGTGTCGGCGGCTGTTTCGGTGTCCAGCGTGTTGAACACGGCCATTCGCTCTTCGCCGCTCAACTCTTCCAGGATGTCGG
>JBEKXR010000075.1:0-11089 GCA_049511935.1 Spirochaetia bacterium
AGTCGGCGATCTCCGAGCACATCCTGCTCACCACTCCCGTGTACAGTGCGAAAAGCGCGATCCCGACGGCAATGACGGTGATGAAAAGAGCAGGGACGGAAGCAAACAGCGGCGCGAGCAGGAAAAAAAACGCGAAAACGAGAATGTAGCCGAGGTTCATGAGGAGGATGCGGAACATGTTGTCCCACATGTCGAAAAATGCCTTCTTTATCAGAAAACCGAACATGTTTCGACTCTATCATTCTTTTTGCGCAGGGTCAAACTGAGGGTCTGTGAGCGACGCCGGGCCTCCTTTTGCGGGCTCTCGCTGTCCGCCCGAGCACGGTACGCCGTGCGGCGGCGGCCACCCTCTCGGCGCGCAAGCGCGCCTGCCGAGCCAGGGCTGCCGCCCGAGGCATCCCTGCGCTCGTCGGCCCTCGGCACCCCTTCCTACGAGTACGTCGTCTACCTTGACAGCCGCGGCGTCCGGTCACTATCCTACAGACAGCATTCGCCAATGATCGATTACTATGAAATACTCGGCATCGCGCAGGATTCCACGGCCCAGGAGATCAAGAAATCCTTTCGCAAGAGGGCCAAGGAGATCCATCCGGACGTGCGCCCGGACAACAACCGGCGTTCTGAGGAGGAGATGCGTCTCCTGCTCGACGCGTACGAGGTCCTGAGTGACATCGAGAAACGCGACGAGTACGATCGGGCGCTGCATTCCTTCACGCGCGTGCGAGGGTTCGACTACCGCGAGTTCCTCCGGCGCCGCTCCGATGACCCCCTGAGCCAGTCCAAGCTGATCTTCCACGACCTGCTGGCCAACCACCAGGAGGAGGCGGTCGAGCTGTACGAGCGGCTCACCGCCCGGAGAGGCTTCGAGCTGGAGCGCTACCTTTCGCGCGAGGACTACATGGACTGCGCGTTCCTGCTCGCCGAAATCTTCGAGGCGCGCCGACGCTACAACGAGGCATACGAGCTGTACCTCAAGCTCTACTACTACGAGTGCGACAAGCCCTACTTCCACCACTTCATCGACGAAGTCATCGACCGCCTCCGGACTCTCCTCTGCTTCAAGATGCTGCCCGCGCTCGAGCCGGCGGACGCGATCAGCCGGCTGAAGGAAATGGTGAGGCTGGATTTCTCCCGCAAGGACAATGCGTTCTTCTGCAAGAAACTCGCCGAGGTCTACGCCGCGCTGGGACAGCAGCAGGCGGCTTTGCATTATCTGCAGAAGGGGCTACAATTGGATCGGAAGCTCTCCGGCGTGAAAAAGCTCATGGAGAGAATCGGGTGCCCCGTGTGCCTTGACAATCCGTGATACCTCCTGTTTACTGGGCGTCGCTTCCGGCTTCCTGAAGGCACATGCAGAGGAGCATTACATCACGATGAAAAGAATCGTTCTTTGTGCGGCAATCGGGTGCGCCCTCGTTCCACTCCTCGCTGCCCAGGTGCTCGATAAGCCTGCGGCGACCGTCCGGCTCACAAGGACCGAATCGATCACGGTCAGCTCGTTCCAGAAGACATCCGCCGCGATGGAGGCCCAGGCGAAGCGCAGCCTCACCCCCGACGAGAAGAAGCAGCTTCTCGACGCGCTGATCGGCAATCTCCTCATCCTGCAGGCGGCGGCGCGCGATAATGTCGTGGTGTCCGAGGTCGCGATGAAGACCGCGGTGTCCGACTACCAGCGGCAAATGGGCCAGCTCGCCAACCTGGGACGGAGCATGAACGATGCAGAGCTGCAGCAATACGTGAAGAGCAACGGCGTCACCTACGAGGTCTTCCTGAAGCAGCTCCGCGACCAGCAGACCGTGATCGAGTATATCCGCAAGAAGAAACCGACGGTCTTCGACGTTTCCCGCACGGCGTCGGACCAGGACATCCAGGACTACTACGACGCGAACAAGTCCAATTTTTTCATGAATGACATGGTCACGCTGAAGCACATCTTCGTCGACACCCGGCAGCTCACCTCCAAGGAGGACCGTGACAAGGCGGCGAAACATGCGGATGACATTCTGCAGGAGCTGAAGGGGGGCGCCTCTTTCTCCGATCTCGTCATGAAGTATTCGGAAGACAACAAGTCGAAGTACAACGGGGGCCTCTTCAACACGTTCTTCCGCAACGACGCACAGAACAGGCAGTTCCTCGGCGCCGCCTTCTTCGATTCGGTCTTCAAGCTGAAGAAAGGGGACACCAGCGGGGTTCTGCAGTCCAACCTCGGGTTCCACATCGTGCAGGTCACCGACAAGCTGGACGCCCGGCTGCTCACGCTGAGCGACAAGATCCCTCCCCAGAACCAGATGACCGTGAAGGAAGCCATCAACGCAACCCTCGTCAACCAGCGGCAGGCGGACAGTTACAAGTCGGCCCTCGCGGACATCATCGCCGAGCTGAAGAAGCAGGCGGAGATCAAGGTTTTCGACGACAATCTCAACTGGTAGACCCCGGAGCACGGGGGGGCGGCGGGGTGTCATGGGCGCTCGCAGGAAGGCCAGGATCATCGCGTTCCAGTCCCTCTACCGTCAGGATCTTTCGGGTGCGTGCCTGGAGGAGCTCCTCGATTTTTCCTGGATGGATTCCGAGAAATCCGGGGACGCCTCGCCGGATACGCTGGCGTTCGCGCGGCTCCTGATCCAGGGAGCTTTGGAGAACCTGCCGCGGATCGACGAGACCATCCGGGGACAGCTGGAGAACTGGGATTTCACTCGCTTGAACAAGGTGGACCTCGCCCTTCTCCGCATGAGCGTGTACTGCCTCCTATACCAGCAGGACATTCCGCCGACGGTGACCATCGACGAGGCGGTCGACATCTCCAAGACATACGGCACGGCGGACTCCTATAGGTTCGTGAATGGCGTGCTTGACGGCGTACGGAAGAAGCTCCTGCTGCCGGGAAGCTGACCGTCGATGCGCAGGACCGCCCTTGCCGGCCTCCTCTCAGCGCTGATCGTCGCCGCCGCGGCCGTCCTTTTCGTTCTCCTCCGGCAGCCGCCCGTCGCGGATTCGGACCTGCGGACAATACTTTCCGGCGTGGATGCCGCGATCGGCGGCGGGTATCTCTCGACAGCGCAGCAGAAACTTGCATCACTTCGATCGCTGCCTTCCACGGAGTCGGGCCAGCTCAGCCTCCTCAAGCGTGCCTTTCAGGTGAGCAGGGGCACGGGGGATTTCGCGCTCCTGGCAGATCTCGCCGGTCGGGCCGTTGCAGGGAACGGCCGGAGCGAACGAATTCGTACCGTTGCGGCATACGGCTGCCTCCGATCGGGCCGGCTTTCCGAGGCAGAGAGGATCCTCGCGCGGAGCGCCACCAACGGGTGGGGCGCGGAATCCCTTCGCGGTGAGGAGCTGCTCCGCCGGGGAGCCCGGTGGCCGGGGTCCGACGAGCTCACGCGGGAGCTCGTCGCCCTGGAGGACACCGTGGATCCGGCGGGGTTCGCGGGGGCCGCGTTGCGTGCGGGCGAGAAGAGGCTCTCGCTGGATGCTGCCCTCCTGGCGATGCGTCAAGGCTCGACCGGAACCGCCCTCCGTTTCGTTCGCTCGGATCTCGACGAATCCCGGTTCGACGAGGCTGCCGGCCTGATGCTCTACGATGCCGGCGAGTTCGCCGCGTCGGCGGCGCGGATGGAAAGGCTGAACGCGAACCGCCCGGGAATCCCCGCGGTCGGGCTGCAGATCGCGGATATCCATGCTGCAGCGGGGAACGGGGTCGAGTCGGAGAAGTGGCTTCTCCGGACCCTGCCCCTTGCACCGGCGTTGTCGTGGACCCCGTATGCCGACCTGGCTTTCTTCGCCATGCTGCGAGGCGACACGGCCGCGGCAGCGCGCCGGCTGGAAGATGGGCTTGCGTTTTTTCCCCGTTCACGGGAGCTGCGCCTGATGCAGGCGCGCCTGGACGTCCGCACGGGCTATCTGCATGACGCGGAGTCGCTCCTGACCGGCCTGCTCGCGGATCGACCCTCGGATAGCGAGGCCGCACTGCTGCTGCTTGCCCTCCAGGGCCCTGAGATGTCTCCCGAGGCGTCCCGTGCCCGGCTGTGGAAGCTCTTCGACCTCGTGCCGTCCGATCTGGCTGTATTCGATGCACTTGCATCTTCCCTCATCGCCGCGCGGGACTGGGAAGGGATGCAGATCGCCGTCCGTCAGTATCAGGAATCGGGTGGGCAGCCCGACGCCAGGCTTCTGCTCTTCCAGGGATTTGCGGCCGCGATGAGCGGAGACGACGCGGGGGCCACGACGGCATTCCGACGATCGGCGCTGCTGGCCAGGGACGGGATCGCGCGGTTCAATCTGGCGCTCGTGATGCTTCGCCGTGGCGCCGCGCGCGCGGCGCTCGCCGAGCTGGACGGCGCGGCGGAGGAAGTGCGGGAACATCCGTTACCGGGGAATCCGCCTTCTGCGGCGATCATGTCCCGGCTCGAGACGCTCCGCGGTGCCGCGCGCCTCCTGGATGGAGACCTTCCCGGCGCCGGCTCCGCGCTCTCACGTGCCCTCAGCCTGGATCCGCACAACCTCAGGGCAGGGCTTCTTCTGCGGAAACTTGAAGCAGGGGGTCAATAATGCTATCTTGCGGGGGAAGGGGGTGCCATGCCGAACAAGAACGACGCGACGAACTGCATCATCGGTGAGGGGTCCATCTTCGACGGCCGCTTCTACGTGAACGGCTCGATCATGATCGAGGGCAAGTTTCAGGGAGACATTCGAACGGACGACCAGCTCATCGTCGGTCCGACCGGCAAGGTGAAGACGGATATCCAGGCCCGCAAGGTCACGATCGCGGGCACGCTCATCGGCAATATCTCCGCTTCGGAAGAGGTGACCCTTCTTCATACCGGCAAAGTTCTGGGAAACATCACGACTCCCAAGTTGAGCCTTGAGCAGGGGGTGATCACCGAGGGGAAGGTCACCATCACCTCCGGCCAGACCGATGACACGCGGAAGATCATCGAGGAATCCTTCGGGACAGAGACCGAGGATGCGTTCTCGTCGATCATCAAGGAAAAGAAAAAGGAAAAAACCAGGGACAAAGAGAAGGACGAAGCGGGAAAATAGGCGCCGATGATCCGACTGAAAAACGAGAAGGAGATCGCCGGCATCCGGGCGTCCGGAAATCTTCTCGCCGAAACCCTGCAGGAAACTCTGAAGCTCGTTGCGGACGGCATCACGACACGGGAGCTCGACTCCTTCGTGCGCTCGCGGATCGAGAGGAGGGGCGGCCGGCCCGCCTTTCTCGGCTACATGAACTATCCCGCGTCCATCTGCATTTCGTTGAACAACGAGGTCATCCACGGGATTCCCGGGCCGCGAAAGCTCCGAAACGGGGACCTTGTGAGCATCGACCTCGGTGTCGAACTCAATGGATACTTCTCGGATTCCGCGGTCACCGTCGCGGTCGGAACGACGACCCACCAGCGGGAACGGCTCATGCAGGTGACCCGTGAGTGCCTCGAGCGCGCGGTGGCACAGGCGCTGCCGGGGAACAGGATCAGCGACATCTCGCGCGCCGTATACGAGCATGCCGCGACGCACGGATGCGGCGTCGTGCGGGAGTACTGCGGGCATGGGACGGGCTTCGCCATGCACGAAGACCCCCAGGTGCCGAATTACGTCGGATCGGGCCCGAATCCGCGGCTGAAGGAAGGCATGGTCCTCGCCATCGAGCCGATGGTGAATGCGGGGACCGGGGACATCGAGCTTCTCGACGACGGATGGACCGTCGTCACTGCGGACGGCCGGGATTCGGCACATTTCGAGCACACGGTCGCCGTCCTGCGCGATCACATGGAAATCCTCACCTTTTTCCATTAGACTATCCGGTACATGCGCAAGGAATTCCTCCCGTACCAGAGCGTGCGCAACAATGCAATCAAGCTCGCGCACCGCATCCACGGGGAAGGCTTCTTCCCGGACGTGATCTACGTCTCGCTCCGCGGCGGCGCGTACATGGGCAACGTCATGAGCGAGTTCTTCAAGATGAAGCGCCGTGACCGTCGTCCCGTCTACTACGCCGCGGTCGTGGCGCGCTCCTACCGCGACATCGGCCTGCAGGACAGGGTGCGCGTCGACGGGTGGACCTACGACCCTGAATACCTGCGCAGCGGCGACAAGGTCCTGCTGGTCGACGATATCTTCGATACGGGCCGGACGGTGAACCACCTCGTGGAGATCATCATCGACAAGGGGATCCCCCGTGAGGACGTGCGCGTCGCGGTGCACGACTACAAGATCCGCCGTTACCTGGCGAAGCAGATGCCGGTGCAGCCGGACTACTGGTGCCGGTATCACGAGCTGTCGACCCCGGAAGATGATTTCTGGATCCACTACATGAGCCACGAGCTGGTGGGCCTTACGGAGCGAGAGAAAAAGGAGCACTACTACGAAGAAGATCCCGAGCTGGCCGGAATCTTCTAGGAGCGCGCGCCGAATCGCGCGGATCCCCCCGCTCTGCCTCTTCTTCTTCCTCTGCGCCGTGGCTGCCGGGGCGCAAAGCCCTCCCGTCCAACCGCACGCGGATGCCATGTTTCTCTCGCCTGTTTCGGGGGTGTACGCTGAGGACCAGCTCCTGACCGCCGAGCCTGTGCAGCCGCGGGTAGCCCTGCGCTACTCATTCCGTGATTCCACCGGGTCGGAGGGCCCCTGGATTCCCTTTCGAGGTCCCTTGCCCTGACCGCCGCGCCGGGCGAGCAGAGGGAATACCGGGTCATCGTCAGGGCGGATTCTGAGACCGCTGAGCTGGAGCGAAGGGAGCTTTCCTTCCGCATCGACAAGCGGACCCCTTCGCCTCCACGCGTGCTGCCCGAGTCAGGCACGTACTGGGATCCGATTTCCGTGCGGTTCGAGATGACGCCCGGTGACACGGTCTTCTATTCGATCCAGGGCGACGTGGTGGGCGCCCCCCGGCAATGGGACGGGTCGGACATCTCCGTCGGTGAGGCCGATGGAAAGGCACAGTACGCCGTGCAGGCATATTCGATGGACGCAGCGGGGAATCGGAGCCGGATCGTCACGGCACGCTACTCCCTGGATACCCGCGCTCCCGTGGTCGACGTGCTCAGTCCCGTGCCCGGCACATTCGCGAACCCGCAGGCACTCGCGCTTTCCTTCCGCGACATGCTGTGGGTACGGTACACGGACGACGGCTCCGACCCGGCCACTGGGGGAATTCCCTACACCGGACCGATGTCGATCAGCAGGCAGGGAAACGCGACCATTCGAATCGCAGGTCAGCCGCGGGCCGCAAAGAGGCCGATTCTCCGACGAGAAGTCAGCGTGACGTACACCCCGGCCCAGGGGACCGGCCTGCTCCTCGACACGGACAACGGCACCTATCCGCGGGGAATCGCGCCGCAGATTCTTTCGTCTCCCGGCGGCAGCGTGTATTACACCCTCTGGGAAAAAACTCCGACCGAATCCGACCTGCTGGCGACCTCGGGAATTGCCGTAAGCCCCAACACGGGCGGACCGTCCCCCGTGACATTGCGGCTGCGATCTCTGACTGCTTCAGGTGCCTGGGGCCCCGAGTATCGGTATTTCTACTACGTGGGGCGAGGGGCTGCCACGCCCCCGACCGTGACCATTACTGAACCCGAGCCCATTCGCAGCACGGCCCGGGCGCAGGTGACGGCACCGGAAGATGCGCTGGTATCCGTGACGGTCGACGGCTCGCAACCCAATCCCCGGTCACCCGCTGCCACGAGCTGGTTCGATCTCAGGCCGGGCGCCAAGGCGACCGTCGTGGCGGTGCGCGCCCTCGCATTCGACGGATCGGGCCTCCAGAGCCGCCTGAGCAAGCGTCGGGTACAAACCGCGGTCGGTCAGGGATCCGCCCCCGTCTTCACCTTCGCTCCGGGCCCGACCGCAGGCACCGCCTTGTTGACCGCACCCGCCGTCGGGAAGGGCAACCTTGTGTACGAGCTCACTTCGGACGGTTCTGATCCGGGCGCGCCCGGGCCCGACTCGCCGCGCCTTCCCGGACCCGTCGCGGTGAAGCTTCCTTTCGGAATGCTCCGCACCTTCAAAGCGCGGGTCGCGATGATCGACGAATCCGGGCGCTTCCTCTCCGCTTCCGACAGCGTGTCGGTCACGCTCAACAGGAAACCTCCGGATCGTCCGACCCTCACTCCAGGCCCCGGGGCGGTCCTGGACGAGCCGACTGCCCTGAACATAGCGTCTCCTGCCAAGGTCTTTTTCTCTCTTTCGTCGGACGGAACTTCACCGCGCGATCCGGATCCGTTGAGCTCTCGTTCCAGCACGTTCCTTGCGTTGCCCGGTATCGACGGCACGGTCGTGACCTACGGGCTGAAGCTCCTTGCGGTCGATACGGCCGGGAACTCGACCGAAGTATATGGACCTCTCGTGTATACGGTCGACCTCCGGCCGCCGCGCATTCCACCGATGACGCAAATCACCGACGGGGGCAAGTACAACAGCCGACTCGTCTCACCTTCCATCGGAGAGAGTGCCTGGAACGTACGGTATACGGCGACGAGCGACGGTTCCGTACCCCCGGAACCAGACCAGAAATCCGAGCTGCTCACGAACGCGTCAATATTCGGAGGAGAAGACGGCGCTCTCACGACGTGGCGCCTGAAGCTTCTTGCGATATCTCACGATGGAAGGAGGATCGGCGAAAGACGAGACATTTCCTTCGTTATCGATCTGAAGCCGCCCGACGTGCCGAAGTTGGCCGGCATGCCGGCCGGAGGCAGGGTTGCGAGGCCCGTAGTGCTCACCTCCGAGGCGCTCCCTTCCGACGCCCACCTGTTCTACAGCGTCTCCACAGGGGACTCGGAACCGGGAGATCCTGCGACCGCGGGAACCGCGTTCCCTGCCGCTCTCACGCTTGACGCGCCGGAGGGTGTCCGGCGGGACTATACCGTCAGGATCGCCACCGTGGATGATGCGGGCAACAGGTCTCTGTATGACCGGCGCTACCGGTTCACCATCGACCGCAAGCTGCCTGACGATCCAGAGGTTCTCGGCGCATCTGAAGGGACCGTTTCCGCGCGTCCGGTCACCCTCAGTCTGACATCACGTGAAGTTTTGACGGTGTTCGAAATGACGGATGACGGCTCCATGCCACGGCTTCCTGCATCCGGCTCCACGGCTTATTCCGGCCCCCTGCTCCTGGTGGGCAAGGCCGGCGCATCCGTGACGTACCGCCTTCTGGCACGGTCATTCAATGACCTGGGAACCGCGAGCAGGGCGGCACGGTTGTTCACTCTCACGATCGACAGGACGGTGCCGGCTCAACCGACCACACCGAGCCTCCAGTTCTCCGCGGAGAACCCGGATGTTGCGTACCTGTCCTGGCCGCTGCCATTTTCCGGCAGGATTCTGTACAGGCTTGGATCCGGCACATCAGATACATCCGCTCCCGCGGAGTTCGTGCCTTTCAGCTCTCCCGTGTCGGTCGTCGTGAATCCCGCCGGAGGATCCACGATCGGGGGTGATGCTCTCACCGAGACTCCGGCCGGCGTAAGAAGCACCGCGGTACCCTTCTCTTTCAGCGTCGGGAAGCGGCTTCTCCCCCCTGTATTCCGCGGAGCCCGCGACGGCACACTGGCGACTCAGAGGATCGAGCTGCGGGCATCGGCGCCCGCAGGCGAGGTACGCTACGAGGTTTCCACTGACGGCGGCTATGCTCCCGCGGTGACCGCCTCCTCGCCGTTGTTCCCTGACCCCATGGTCCTCGATGCGGCTGACGGGCAGACAGTGAGCGTGAGGATCGCTGCGAGGGCATTCGACCCGACGGGCGCGGCGATCCCTTCCGAGGAAGTCGGCCTGAAGGCGACGATCGACAGGACTCCACCCGATCCGCCGGTCGCCTCTGGCATCGATGACGGCGGGTATTACCAGGAAGGGAAGCTCGTTCCGCTTCTTTCCGCCGAGGGCACGATCTACTACACGCTCTCCACGAACCCGGACCCTGTGCTCCCTGCCCAGACGGACGCGAACAAGTACTCGGGTCCGCTCGCCCTGGATGCTCAACCGGGCCTGTCGGTGACGTACCATATCGTGGCATTCTCGGTGGACGCCGCGGGGAACCGCAGCAGGGAGATCCGCTCCTGGACAGTCACGATCGACCAGAAGGTCGTCTACGCTGCACCAACGGGGAATGATTATGCGGACGGATCGCGGAGCGCACCCGTCAGGAGCATCGGCCGCGCCGTCCAGATTGCGTCCACGACCGCACGGAAGACCATCTTCGCCGCGGCCGGCTCATACACACAGGATTCCCAGCTGAACGTGGGCTCGGATCTTTCACTGGTCGGTGGCCTGAACCCGGACACCTGGCAGCCGCTCGGATTGGAGCGGTGGTCAACGATCAGCGCCTCTGCTCCATGGCGGACTGGCACATCTCTGCTGTCGATTTCGCGGGGGAAAGTGTCGATCAAAGGCTTCGAGCTCGCCAGCGGCTCGGCTCCGGTTCCCGCATTGCTTTCGGTGTCTGGCGGGTCCCTCTCAATGCAGCAGGCGGCCGTGAGCCTCCGGGGGCCGTCCACTGGTCAGGGCCTCAGCGTGAGCGGCGGGACGGTATCGCTCCTTGATTGCAGAATGGAGGCAGAGGGAGCCGTGAAGGGTTCTTTCGCCTCTGTCACAGGGGGAATCTTCACTGCTTCCGGGCCGCGCTTCACGGGCCCGAAAGACACGACAGATTTCGCCGCCATTGACGTGACGGACGCGCGGGGCGTCGAATTGAAAGGTGTCACGATCGACCCCGGGGTGGGCCAGCGGACCCGCGGGATCCGCGCGATTCGGTCGCAGGTGTCCGTCAGCGCAAGCAGGATTGAATCGGGCTCGGGAGCAATCGAGTCGATTGCCGTGGATGTACGCGACACTGTTCTCGCCCTGGAGGATGCGGAGATCGCGGCCGCGCCGGCCGCCAGATCTCCGACGGCAATTCTCGCATCGGGATCCACAGTGTCGGTGTCCCGGAGCCGCATCACGATCGGAGGGACGACGAGCGCGGTCGGGATCAGCGCGCGGGGAGGGGACCTTGTGCTTTCGCGCACTACCGTGAGGGGCTCTGCCACCCGCGAGTACCTGTCACTCGTGCGGCTGGAAGACTCACGGTCGCTCATCGCCAACAATCTCCTGCTCG
>JBEKXR010000076.1:0-11080 GCA_049511935.1 Spirochaetia bacterium
CCGCGCTGGTGGTCGTCACAAGCCCATACTGGAACACCCAGTACAACCCAGGGCTGTGGAAGCTCCACCGGCCCTCCTGGGCGGACGACCCCACGTGGGCCTCATTCACCCGTGAAGGGGACGCCCTGGTGAAGAGCTACGTGGCGGAGATGCGGAAGCTCGCCGAGAGGCGCTCATGCCTGTTCGTGGACCTGTACGGGCTCACGGAGGATTGTCTGTGGCTGATGAACGACGACCAGTGCCACTTCAACGACGTGGGCCACCGGGTGATCGGCCAGGCGGTGTTCAATACCATCGCGGCGAGCTGCTCATTCCTCGGCAGGAAGAGCGTCCGGCAGGCGCGGGAGGCGGGACTGGACGTGACCAACACCGGAGGAACGAGCTCAACCTCCCGCATGGTACAGTACTGGCTGCACAGGTGAGGCATGGGTGCGGGACTGAAGGCTTCAAACCCCCCTGTCATTTCATTTAGAACATCTTCCGTGCGATGGGGATCCGCCGGCCGGTTCCGAATGCCTTGGGGGAAACCTTCAGCACCGGCGGCGCCTGCCGGCGCTTGTATTCCGCCTTCTCCACCATTGCGATGACGGAGCGGACAAGGTCCTTGTCGAACCCGCACGCCGAAATCTCCTCCACGGACAGGTTCTTCACGAGGTGCTTCTCCAGTATCGCATCCAGAGTCTCGTACGGCGGGAGGGAATCCTGGTCCTTCTGGTCCGGCCTCAGCTCGGCCGAGGGAGGCTTCGTGAGAATCGCCTCGGGGATGAGGCGCGCACGCGTATTGATCGAGCGGGCAACGGCATAGACCTGCATCTTCAGCAGGTCGCCGATCACTGCCAGGCCCCCGCTCATATCGCCGTAGATCGTGCAGTATCCGGTGGCCAGCTCCGACTTGTTGCCCGTGGTGAGCAGCAGCGAATTGAACTTGTTCGAGTATGCCATGAGGAGCGTCCCGCGGATGCGCGCCTGGATGTTCTCCTCCGTGATATCCGGCTTCCTTCCCTCGAACACCGGCTGGAGCGTTGTCAGGTAAGCCCCGAAAATGTCCTCGATCGAGAGCAGCCTCAGAGGGGTGCCCAGCGCATCAGCCAGCGCGCGCGCGTCCGCGACGCTTCCCTCCGAGGAGTAGCGGGAGGGCAGACCGAACACGGCCACCCGGTCTGCGCCGAGCGCCTCGACGGCCAGCACTGCCACGAGAGCGGAATCAATTCCTCCGGAGAGACCCAGGTGCACCCGTGTGAAGCCGCACTTGCGCACATAGTCCCTGATTCCCAGCACGAGCGCCCCTTCGATCTGTACGAGAGGATCCTGCGGGAGCGGCACTTCGGGTCCGTGGGCGCCGGTCTCCACGACTGCGAGCTCTTCCTCGAACGGCTTTCCGAGGAAGAGGAGCCTGCCTTCCGAGGAGGTGACCATGCTCTGGCCGTCGAAGATGATGTTGTCGTTTGCGCCGACCGTGTTGACGTATACAACAGGCACCCCGGCGGTCTTCCCGATGCGCGAAAGGAGGTCGAGCCGAACTGCCGGCTTGTCCGCGTAGAATGGGGATGCCGAGGGGGAAACGATGAGAGTCGCCCCGGCGTCGAGCAGCTCGGCGACAGGGTCCACGGGGTAGCGAAGCCCGGGAGCCGTCTCGCCCTCCCACCAGATGTCCTCGCAGATCGCGATACCCAGGCGCTCTCCGCCGAAAGGCACGACCTTGCGGGATTCGGCGCTTTCGAACCACCGCGCTTCGTCGAAGACGTCGTACGTCGGAAGGAGCGTCTTCGCCTGCGAATGGATGATCCTTCCGTCGGAAACAAGGGACGCGACGTTGAGGAGGGATTTGCCCGGGCGGGACCGGTTCCTGTCCACGTATCCCACGATGATGCCGATCCCCCTCGGCGCGCCCGCCTGCACGCTGCGCAGCCCTTTTAGTGTCTCTTCCACGAACCGGTCGTATTCCAACAGGTCCATCGGCGGATACCCGCAGAGGCACAGCTCGGGGAAGACTACCAGGGCGCACCCGGCCGCCCGGGCCTGTTCTGCAAAGGAAATGACTATAGCGCAGTTGCCGGGGAAATCGCCGATCATGGGATTGATCTGACCGCAGGCGACCTTCATCCGTCGCACCTCCCGTGATCGAATCTAACAGGGAATCGTCGCGGGTGACAATGCCCGGCAGCCTGAAGGGACGCATTTGCCCGCGGCCCGCGTTGACCGCGCGCACGCGCCCCGTTAGTATGTGCCGATGCCGCGAACGATCCTTGTCACCGAAGGAGACTCACCGCTCGGTGCCGCGCTGGTGCGCTTGTTGGTCGCCCGGGGCCATGCGGTGGCCGCCGCATCCGATCGCGTCCCGCAAGTCGCGGCAGCCGGCAGCGCGGTACGAATTCCGTTCCCGCTCTCGTGGAACCGACGCTCACCCGTTTCCGCGCGCACGGTGGTGCTTTCCCTGCTCAACGCGTTCGAGACGCTCGATGAAGCGCTGATCCTCGAGCCGCCGTATTCTGCGGGGGCGCCGCTGCACGAGACCGCAAGCGCAGACATCGAACGTGCATTCGACGACTCGAAGGGCCCGGTTTTTCTCGCACGGGAGCTGCTGGGCTCATTCCTGGCGCGCGGCGGCGGCGTGGTGTGCTTCGTCAGCGGAGGTCCCGCAACAGGACCCGTGGAAAGCGCCGCCCGCGAGGCTTTCCGCGGCCTGGCCGCAGCGCTCATGGCCTCGCCGGGGAGCGGGGCAATCGTGGCAAACGGCTTCCAGTGCGGTGCGGTCGACCCTGAGGAATATGCCGCGTTCATCGACCGCACTCTTGAGGAGAAGGCGCGAAAGATCACCGGCCGATGGTTCTCATGTCCGGCGCGCGGCGGATTCTTCCAGGGCGTTCTTGCCGCCAGATAGCGGACTCCATGACACCTGGGTCCCTTCGCGCCGCCGGCAATCGGGTCCTTTCGGGGCCGCGGGGGGGCGGTCCCTAGAACATCATCGAATCCATGAACCGGGCCTGAAACTCGGGCTTGCCTCCCAGCTCGACGAACCGCGTATTGCGCGCCGCGCTCTGAGCCTTTCGCCAGCAGTCCCGGGAGAGCAGGATCATGATGGCTCCGCGCAACGCCGCGTTGCCCACGACCTGTACCCGCTCGAGGTCCATGGGGGGAATCAGCCCGATGCGCATTGCCGCTCCGGCATCGAGGCCCGCGCCGAAGTTGCCCGCGAGGCGAAGCGCATCCAGTTCGTCCGCGTTCAGGCCGCTTGCCTCGAGAAGAGTCTCGATGCCCGTTCGCACTGCGCCCTTCGCCAGCTGCAGTTTCCTGACGTCGTTCTGCGAAATGTAGACGGCCCGGTCCTCCGACAGGGAGAATGCCGGCTCGCCGTCGAGCGAGAAGACCCTCTCCCTGAGAGCAGGCGGATCCAGGTCGGCGGGGTCGACGATCCTTCCGGTTGCGTCGATTACCCCGAGGTTCAGCAGCTCGGCGACGCCGGAGATGAGACCCGTGCCGCAGATGCCGCGGGGCGATCCGGCACCGACGACCTGGAGCGACAGCCCGCCATCACCCGAGATTGCAACGTCGTAGATCGCCCCGTCGAGTGCCCGCATGCCGCAGGAAATCTGCGCACCCTCGAATGCCGGCCCTGCGGCCGTCGAGGTGGCGAGCAGCTTCCCCGCCCGCGCCAGCACCATCTCCCCGTTCGTCCCGATGTCGATGGACAGCGAGGTCGTGCGCTCCTGCGCTAGGTCGAGGGCGACGATCATCCCGATCGTGTCCGCACCGACGTACGCCGAGACCAGCGGCAGTGTTTCCACGTACCCGTTCTCCTGGAACGTCCAGCCGAAATCCCTCGGCGCGCTTCGCACCGATCCGGCGATCAGCGGGACATAGGGCACGTGCGTGAGCTGCCAGGGATCGATGTCGTTGAGGATGTGGATCATGATGGGGTTTCCCACTACGACGGTTTTCACGACCCGGCCGGGCGGGATCCCCGCTTCCTCGAGCATCCGGCGCGCCCCGTCGTCGATCGTGCGGAGAGCCGCCTCGCGCACCGGCATGCGGTCCGCATGGAAGCTCTGCGCGCGTGATATCACGTCCGCGCCGAATGAGACCTGGCCGTTCAGAAAGGCCCTGCGCGCAAGACGTTTCCCCGATTCCAGGTCCAGGAGAGCAAGGTCGACAGTCGTTGTCCCGAGGTCCACGGCGAATCCCAGGCAGCGGCCTGCGGCCTTCGAATCCAGCACGAGCAGCTCATTCTCCTCGCACAGCGCGTCGATCTTCCACCCGGCTTCCCGGAGGATGCGCGAGAGGTGCTCGAGGGCTGGTGCGTCAGGAGCGCCCGCGGAAATCCCGCGTTCGGCGAGACCTGCCGCCAGCCTTTCCCAGTCTGCGCGCTGATCCGCGAGATCCGGCTCGGCCAGGGTGACTTCGACGCGCCGCACCGAGCCGCTTTCCATCGCAACGTCGATGTCCGTGTCCCGCAGTCCCTGCTTCCACTGCTGCCGGGAGGAGCGCACTTCGGGGATTGTGACGGTGCAGTCTTCGGAGACCGGAAGCTGACAGGCAAGACGCAACCCCGCGGCCCAGTCACTCTCCCTCAGGCGCCCTTTTCCGGCGTCGGGCGGTGGATCCACGCTCACTCGGCACTGGCGGCAGCTTCCCTTGCCGCCGCAGGGGTAGTCGAGCATGATCCGCGCGGACTGGAGGGCGTCGCGCAGGAGCGTCCCCCGTTCGATTGTCAGCTCTTTTCCCAGGGGGAGAATTGTGATCGTGGGCATCGGGAGGGATACTAAGTGTTTGCCATCTGCCGGACAAGAGGCCACGCCCTCCGTGCCCCGCCAAACTTGACCGTCCGGGAGCGGCGCGCTACCGTGTGTAGCATGCCGTGGAAACTTCGAGCCGCAGTCCTGGCGGCTGGCCTGCTCGGTGCGCTCGCCCTTGGTTCCTGCACGGTGAACCAGACCATCGTCATCGCTGACGACGGATCCGGGACACTCGCGATGCACGCGGAGGTCTCCACTCTCCTGCGCGATTACCTCGCGAACCTTGCGGAGATTTCCGGAACTGCCGGTCCCCTGAAGGAGGGCAGGGTCTTCGATGCCGAGGCAATCAGGAAGGACTTCCAGTCGCGGCCGGGAATTGTCGTGCGGAAGGCTTCGACGCCGACATCGAGTGTTCTTGACCTTGAGCTCGATTTCGATTCCCTGCAGGACCTGCTCGGGGGCCAGGAAGCGTTCAGGGAGGCAGGCGCACTCGTCATTGTCGACGCAGGAGACAGGAGCACCCTGAAGATGCATCTGGACCGCGCCACCTGGGGTCAGCTTGTACGGCTCTTTCCCCCGCTGCGGGATCCCCTTGTCGCTGAGCTCGGTCCACAGGGCAGCGGACAAGTGACGGATGACGACTACCTTGCCATGATACGGTTTTCGATCGGCGACGCCGCACCGGGGCTCTTGAAGAAATCGTTTGTTACCCTGACGATCCAGCCCCAGGGAGAAATCATCTCTCAATCAGGGGGGACGATCACCGGCGGGGCCGTGGTGTTCCGGATTCCCGTCCTGCGGATCCTCGTGCTGGACCGGCCGCTGGACTATTCCATCACGTGGGAACGGTTGCCCCAGAGATGACTCGAACATCCGACCTAGATGCGGCTTTCTTGTTCAATTCCAGGGAAACGGTGGAGGCTCTGCGGCGGAGACATAATATGGAAGGAAGTGGCTCACCACGACGTCCGGAGAGCTTCATTGATTGACAATGCGGACTTGCAACAGTGACTGGCAATTCCTAGAGTGAATAAGGAGGTCAGAGATGCCTAGTACGGTCTTTTTTGGTTCTCCACGCCAGGCCCGCCTGGAGGCCAAGGAAACGCTGCCGGCCAAGCTCGATCTGATGCTCGAGCGGCTCAAGCTTCGCGACCGCGTCAAGGACGAAACTGTCGTCATCAAGATGCACACCGGAAACAACATCGGCTACTCGACGGTGCATCCGGTCTTCGTGCGCAAGGTCGTGCAGGCGGTCAAGGAAGGCGGCGGCAGGCCGTACATCGCCGATGTGACCTGGGACGCCAGGGGCGCGGAGGAGCGCGGCTACTCCTCGGAAACCCTGGGCTGCCCGGTGTTTGCGGCGG
Organism: Spirochaetia bacterium; assembly: GCA_049511935.1. Lineage (GTDB taxonomy): Bacteria > Spirochaetota > Spirochaetia > SZUA-6 > Fen-1364 > Fen-1364. The sequence goes on from JBEKXR010000076.1 coordinate 6,098, forward strand.
CCGGGCCGGATGACAAGTATTTCTACCCGCACGAGCGCCCCTTCAAGAACATCAAGGAGTGGCGGGTTGCGGGATTGATCCAGGACGCGACGTTCCTCGTCAACCTGGCGCACGCCAAGGGGCATCCCAGCTGCGGGTACGGCGGTGTGTTCAAGAACCTGGCCCTGGGCTGCATGGCGGGCCCCACCCGCAGCGCCATGCATGATGCGATGCAGTTCGATCGATACTGGTTCGCCGACCGGTGTCCCGACGAGGCCTCGCGAAAGCGCGTCATTGCCGCGTGCCCGCACGCGGCTCTCGTCGAAGACAAGGACAACCCAAAGGAGCTGCACCTGCACCCTGAGCAGTGCAACCAGTGCGGGCGCTGTCTGCGGGTGGCGCCTTCCGGCAGCCTGAAGATTGACACGGTGAACTTCCATGCCTTCCAGGAGGCATGTGCCATCAGCACGAGTCTTTCACTCGGAACTTTCGGAAAGGGCAAGGCCACTCACATCATCCTGGCGAATCAGATGACGCCCGTGTGTGACTGCTTTGGATTCACCAGCATGCCCATCCTCCCGGACGCGGGGATTTTCGGCTCGGACGACATCGTGGCGCTCGAGCAGGCCGCACTGGACATGATTGGCCGTTCGCGGCTGATCGAGGAAAACATCCCGACCTCGATGGAAGTCCACACGCGCGAGGGGCATCCGTTCCGCTGGCTTCACGGGCCGTTCAAGGATCCCTACCTGGTAGTGCATTACGGAGAGAAGCTGGGGCTGGGCACGCGCGAGTACGAGCTGGTCGACGTGCTGCCGGTGGAACAGATCGAACGGGCGCCGATCGGCTATATCCCGGCGCGATAGCCAATGGTTTGGGCCCGCAAGGGCTTGAAACCTTGGCACGCAGCAGGAGTCTTATGGACAACAATCGGCTGTTGAACGGAAGAATTGCGTTAGTCACCGGCGGAAGCCGTGGAATTGGAAGACAAGTTGCGCTTGCACTTGCGCAGCAAGGCGCAGACATAGCCTTGAACTACCACAAGAGTGAAACTGAAGCCGACAACGTTCTGAATGAAGTGAAGGGGTACGGCGTGCGCTGCATAGCGGTACGTGCAGACGTATCAAAGAGCGGTGAGGTCGCACGCATGATGAAGACTATTAAGAATGAAATCGGCATCGTGCAAATTCTGATTAACAATGCGGGAATTTCCAGACCGCAATCATTACAGGAAATAAGTGAGAAGGATTGGGATGAAACAATAGAAATAAATCTGAAGTCTGCTTTCCTTGTTACACAGGCCGTGCTCCCTGAGATGAGGTCGCAAGGATGGGGGCGAATAATAAACATGTCATCCGGAGCCGCGCAGCTTGGCGGCATTGTTGGACCCCATTATGCCGCTTCAAAAGCGGGTTTGATTGGTCTCACGCATTCATATGCGGCATTACTGGCAAAGGAAGGAATTTCTGTAAACGCAATTGCTCCTGCTTTAATTTCGACTGAAATGGTTGCTCAAAACAAAAGGGCACGTGCAGACTTGATACCTGTGGGACGGTTTGGCACTACCGAAGAGGTTGCTGATGTCGTTATTATGCTGGCGAGGAATGGCTACATTACAGGCCAGACGATTAATGTCAATGGCGGATGGTACATGAGTTGACTATGGGCGGCCCAACAAGTGCCTAGGCGCTGTGACGTCGAGCTCAGGTGTCCTGCTCGTAGGTGAGATCGATCTCCTCGCGCCAGCGGTCCAGGAGCCGCATGTTGCCCATGCTGTCCTCCCAGCTCATGGCAGGGGCCTGCCGATCCGCGGTGTGCCGATCCACAGTGTCGGCTTCGTAGGAGTACAGATCGCGGTCTGCCGTAACGACGATCTCTGTCGGCTCGGGCCGCCCGGAGGTCAGGAGAGTGATTTTCTCGGAGGGCCAGCGGGTGTCCATCGGCAAGGCTTTCAGCGCTGTTCGCACAGGGGAGGAGGGCAGCCAGGGATTCGGCACAGACAGCCGGCCCTTCGTACCGTAGACGGTGACCTCGATGGGCATCTCACAGGCGATGCCGCTGACCAGCTCGGCGATGATTCCATGCGGGAACTCCACGGTCGCCGCAGTGCAGGTGTCGACTCCGCTGGGCCCGATGATGCCGCATGCCCTTAGGCGAATCGGCTCCGCAAACGGCTTTCCGATGGCCGCGCCGGCGATGAAGCGCGACATGGAAGCGGGGTAACAGCCGATGTCCAGGATGCTTCCCCCGCCCAGCGCCTTGTTGAAGAGCCGCGAGTTTTCATCGAAGGGGGCCTCGAAGCTGAAGGCCGAGCGGATCATGAGCACCTCCCCGATTGCTCCGTCTTGGATCAGCTCCGCCACACGGGCCATCTGCGGGTGACAGCGATACATGAACGCTTCCATGAGGAACACGTCGTTGCGCTTGGCCGCATCGATCATCTCGGCGGCCTGGACCGAGTTCATGGCGATCGGTTTCTCGACCAGGATGTGCTTCCCCGCTCGCGCCGCCTCGATGGCCCACCTGGCATGGTGGGGATGGATCAGGGAGATGTAGACCGCCTCCACCTCCCTGTCGGCCAGTAACTCTTCGTAGCTCGTGTAGCGTCGGGGGATGGAGAAGTCCTCCGCGAGTGATTCCCCGCGGCCCGCGGTCTTGCTCGCAACCGCGACCACGCGCCCCGTCCTGGAAAACCGGACGCCGTTCGCAAAGACCCGGGCGATCTCGCCCGCGCCGATAATGCCCCATTTCGTCATGTGACCGCTCCTCCGCCGCCGCTAATCGTACTCCGGTTCGATCTTTTCGTCTCCGCCCTCTGCGCATCCACAAAATCGCCATCGACAAAGGCCTGGGTTCTGAACTGGAGCTTGGAGACGGCCTCGGAGATTGCGCCCCTGGTCAATTGGAGATTCATCCTTTCACACCTCCGGAACTCAAAGGTCGAGCAGTCCGGGATAGAACATGGCCAATGTGGCGCCAATCGTCAAAGAATCTGCGAAGAGTACCGACCCCGCCGTCGAACCGGGGACGACGAAGACCTCCGGAGAGTCCAGAGGATCAGCGCCGTGCGCACGAAGATCCATGCGAGAGCAGCGCTGCCGCAGATCACGGCGAACCACGAAAGGTCGGGCATGAAGAGCCAGAAGAAGCCCCCCAGGCTGCCGGTCGGAATCAGCAGACTGAGTGCTACCGCCAGGTTGGGGATCAGCGGAAGCAGAATCACGATCCCCCACATGCGTCCGGGACCCGGGCGGCGGTCCGGCTGCCGACGCCAGCGGCGCAGCCAAAAAAGGGTGGCGAGGACGCCTGCCGCTTGAAGGATGGGAATGAGCAACAGCGCTTGCATCATCCAGGGGATGGCGGCAAAGCGGCTCGGTGCGGGCTGATGGTCGGCCAGCAGAATGGCTGCTCCCATGCCAACTTCCATCAGCGCCATATTCATCATCCAGTGGTCCGCATTGACGAGCAGGACGACCCCTTTCCTCTGCTCCGGGAGGAGCGCCATGAAGGAAAAGTAGTCAGGAACCGTACCGCTATGGTACGTGAGACGGGTGTTGCCGATTTCCTCGGTAAACCACCCCATGCCGTACTTGCCGATCGGGACGCCCATCATAGTGGCATTCACTGCCGGGCGATGCATCTTAGCGACCCCTGCTGGCGAAAGAACCTGGACGTTGCCATAGCGACCATCGTTCAATTGGGCGATCAGATAGTGCGCCATGTCCTCAGAGCTTGAGATGAGTTGACCGGACGGAAGAGAACCTCGCGGGAGCGGCAGATTGGGCACCGCGACGGGGGAAGCGAACCAATATCGGTAGCCTGCCGCCAGGCCATTGCGCGCCGCCTCGGTACGGGTGGTGTAGCTGTAGCGCATGTCAAGCGGAGCGAAGACGTGGTCCTGGATGTAGGTTGCATATGGCTCACCGCTGGCAGCTTCGACAATCAGCCCCAGCAGGTTGTAGTTCATGTTGCTGTATTCGAAGGCCGAGCCGACCGGGTGGCTGAGCGGGAGGGTTGCCAACGCTTGCGACTGTCGCTCGCCGGCGTCGGAATTCTGATCGAAATCGGCTAGAGGAATCCACCCGCAGGATAACGACAGGCCGCTGGTCTGGTTCAGCAGGTGTCGCACGGTCATTTGAGCGGAGGCCCGAAGGTCCGCAACTCGAAACCAGGGCAGGTAGCGCTGAACCGGGGCATCCAGATCGATCCTCCCAACCTCGACGAGCTGCATCACCGCGAGAGCGGTGAACGACTTGGTCGTCGAGCCAAGGACAAAAGGGGTCTTCGGAGAGGGGACCTCGCCTTGAGGGCGAGCCACCCCAAAGCCGCGCTGGTGGACGATCTTGTCATCCTGCACGATCGCCAGGGCGACGCCGGGGATGCGCAGGCGGTCCATTTGCTGTTGGACGAAAGCGTCGATCTTTTCAAAGGAGTTGCCTGGGGAGGTTCCAGGTGATGCCGGTGATGCCAGGATGGGGCTGGCGGCGAGGAGCTGGAAGGTGAGGGTCATTGCGATCCCGGCGGTCGAGGCCCCGAGGATGATTCTTCTTCTGCTTTGGAAATGGGTTGGTTCTGTCATCGTATCTTTCTTTCATACCGGTCAAGTGTGGTCTTGTCGTAATTAACACTCAGAAGGCGTTTCATGGCTACCTTTGCGAACAGCATCGGGAGCCATCCAGAAGGCGCGGCGGACCTTCCGGCATGACAATCCCCGGGAGCTCCACTTTTGTGAACTGCAGCACATCACAGGGGTTGAATGCAAACTGCATCCAGGGGAACATCACGCGGCTTCCAGCCTCCTGCAGGAGGTAGTCTCGGTTCCCGAGGGGGCTGGTCGGGCCACCCATATGGTGATTGTAGGCCGAAGGCTGGAAGCCTTTCAGCCCGTGGCCGTTCTCGATCTCTGCGAACTTCGCGCCCGCCCCGCGGTAGATTTCAGACTCACTCGCTCGCTCCATTTCGAAACAGATCGGCGTACTCCACGGCGGCCTGCTGAAGCGCGGC
>JBEKXR010000077.1:0-11077 GCA_049511935.1 Spirochaetia bacterium
CAACCAGAGTCCCATGTCTTGATGATTCGTCAAATAGTCGAACATGAATCGGCTGTTAGGGACTTTAAAGATTATTTTTACGGTCAATTTATCCACCGTGACAGCGTCCTTGACCCAGTTTTTCATGTCGGTGGAGTAACGCAGATCCGGGGAGTGATCCCTGAGCATCGTCAGAGTATAGGCCACATCGTCGGCAGTGAAATCGACGCCATCGCTCCATTTTACTCCCGGTCGAATCGTGATAGTGAGGCTGGCAAAATCACTGCTGTACTTGTATCCCGTAGCCAGCCAGGGGATTTCCTCACCCTTCATGTAGTTATAGAAATAGAGGGGCTCCCAGACTATTTGCGCACCATGCGTTGAAACATGCGCAAGATAATATGGGTTCATTGATTGGTAGTCGGTGAATTGGAGAGAGGCTTCTCCGCCTCCTCCAACGCTGATCAATGTCCGATTCCTTGGTATAGCCTGTTCTTTCCCTCCACTTGCACTCACCAGTAAGATGGGAATCAGCAACAAAAAGGTGACCAAGATGAGCCTGATTCTGCTCATTTTCTTTTTCATAGATTCCTCCTTCATCGCCTTCTCATATTAGGGACAATCGCTAATCCAACCTTCCTCATCATTCGAAGAACCTCCTTTGAGTAAGTTTTTGGTCTATCAACAGCTTATTATGCAAAAATCGTGCCATTAGTGCATCCCTGGGCAACGTCCAAAAAATCGATCTGGCCAAAGCTATTATGCTTACAGCATATCCAAAGGGAAAGAATAACCGTAGTTCTAGCATGTACAAAAAGCAGACATGATTTGCGACATGTCTTACAAACCAACCAGCCACCACACCTGTTGTTCAGCTCGAGCTTGACAGGCTGTTGGTGCCCTGGAGAACCAGGAGCCTATAATGGGGTGAGGCATCGTGGTCCGTTCGGCTAGAATTCAGGTGAGGCATTGCGTCTTCTTGACAGCTCCCGACACAATGGTACCCTGCCCTCAGTTGTGGCGCCTTCTCAAGACTGTGGGTCCGCGCAGTGAGTAGGATAGATCAGAAGAACGAAGGTGCGAGACTCGTACTTGATCTGGGAGGAACATGTGTCCGCACGGCTTTCGTCCATTCCTCGGGAGCAATAGACCGTCACACACGGAAGAGCGATAAGATCGCAAAAGCCATAACAACACGCGAAGGCCTGCGGGACCTGATCGTGGAAGAGATCATAACGTGGGGGCTTCAGCAACGGATGCACGTGCTTTCTCTGGCCGGCCCCATCTCCGCCGACAATCGCGTGATCAGGAAGTGCACGAACGTGCTGAGGGACGAGTTCGACATCCCAATCTCAATGATGGTGGAACAAGAGGTCAGGCGGAGGACAGGGAACGTAATCACGTTCTTCGTGATCAAGGACGCGGTGGCGGAAATGGGAGCGGGAGGCGCAGCCTCAGACAGGGACGAAGTTATCGCCCTCATCCTGGGAACCGGCACCGGGGGCGCTCCCTGTAAGAGGGACAGCAACGGGTTAATCGACTTCCCTAACGCTCTGGCGGACCTCGGCCATCACCAGCTGGATCCGGGGAACACGGAGCCCTGCAACTGTGGCAGCAGGGGATGCGTAGAACTTTCGACTAGCGGCACTGGAGTGGTGAGAATCTTCAACCGGCGCTCCCAGGATACCGACACCTACGCAGAGTCCGCACTCTATTTAGTGAGGGGGAGAGCGCCGGGGTCGATCGGCGCCGAAGATATCGCATGGGCAGCGGCCTGCGGCGATCGGTTCACACTCGCACTCCTTCGCGAAGCTGCACTTGTCCTGGCTCTCTTGCTAAAAAACGTCTTCACATCCCATCCCGAAATGACGGTTGTGCTGGTGGGCGGATTCGCGCTGGGAGTCGGCGTCCCACTTCTCACGTCCGCGCGCGAAGCCCTGATTGAGATCGGCCTCCCATTCATAAGGAAGTCCGAGCTCACGGATTACGTGGAATCTCGGTTGCTGCTCGGCAGGATCCCAGGGGACGACACAAATCTCATCGGCGCGCGGCTGTTCCTTTCGCAGGCAGAGAGAAACGACTGAAGTCTCCCGAAAAATGGGCGGTCTATCCGCCACCGTCATCGTATGTATAGTGCTGGCTCAAGTCCAGTCCGCAGCTTAGCCTCCCATATTGAGGCAGGAGAGTCGGTGCAACGCTTCATCTCACGTCTTCGTCTTTCGGATTTCGAATTGGATCAAATGCTGCTCTTCGCTGTTAATTGAAGTGCTCGGTGAGGCCGCCAGTAAGGTCTCCGAAGACATGCGTTCTGCCTCTCCTGAAATTCCCTAGTCGGCAATCACCGAGATGCGAAACAGGCTGATCCAAGGCTATTTTGACATCGACGTCGACATTGTTTGGAATACAGCGTAAATCGAAATTTCGGCTCTGCTCAATGATCTGCGCAGAATCACCGATGCACCTTGGGAGCACAAGATCATCGCCTTTGGCGCCGAGGGTCTCTGTGGAAGTGGAATGATCTCCTCGTCTTCCTCGGGGTTCACTGGATCATGCTTGCAGAATAAGACATGAAGAATCTCCCCCAAGGGACAACCAATCTGCCATTCGGGAAGCCAACGGCCTTCCTCGTGGGAGTTGCCCCCACCAACTGTGACACTAACTGACATTATTCTTTTCGCACTCCCTACAAGCCGAAGCAAGTGCCTGTAAGTTCACTTGACAGATTTCTTTACCCCAGCGACACTTATTTCAAATAGATGCGTTCTGCTGCAAGTTCGGAAAATGACCTCTGCCAGAAGTAATACCTCACGAACGGATCGAGAAGCGAGTCCACGAGTTGCAGGGGAAGAAGGTGATGCTCGACTTTGACCTTGCGGAGTTATACGGCGTGGAAACAAGAGCCCTGAATCAGGCCGTTACAAGAAACACCGATCGCTTCCCCGAAGACTTCAAGTCTCGGCTCACCACGGCGGAAGCTCAAGACTTGAGATCACAATCTGTGACCTCAAGCTGGGGTGGTCGGCGTTATCTCCCCTCTGCGTTCACGGAACACGGTATCCTCATGCTGTCAAACGTGTTGAAGAGTGAACGCGCGGTAAGCGTGAGCATTCAGATCATCCGTGTCTTCTCGAAAATGCGTGAGATGATTCAAGGCTACCGCGAGCTGATAGAGAGAATCCAGAAGATCGAACGTCGTCAAGACGTGGAGAGCCGAGAAATCTGGAAGGCTATCCGACTGCTACAAAGCACGGTGATGAAGTGAGCACCGACCGGGGAGGTTTCCATACACTTTACGAGCACGACCGCGTTCCGTGAATCTGGGGCGGGTCTCACGTCCTAGCCGTGCAAATTCAATCGCTTCACCGTCTGCCGCATCATTTCACGTCCGATTCGAAAGAAAGTTTCCTTGAATCCTGACCAACAGTGAGGGCTGTAGGGCTAGGGAAGAGGATACACCGGCCAGCCCTGATCGAACACCGCGATCAGCTCGAACTCGTGGTCAAAGTAGTGGCTGTTGGCAAAGTGCCCCGGAGCGGTAGCCTCCACGTCCACGCCATATTGGTCGGGGATCTTGCTCTGAGGGAATACGCCGCCCGGCCAGGGTGCCAGCGGATTCAGTTTGCGGAAGAGTTTGTCGAAGGACGGCTGCCCGTTCTGGTCGAGCACCTGGCGCAGCCGTTCGAACAACACCCGCACCCCCACCGAGCACACCTTGAGATTCTTCCCGAAGTCGAAGATCCTGTAGTGCAGGACGTTGGGGTAGCCCAGGATGGTATTGATCAGGATATCCAGCAGCTGGCCCACGTCGTAGAGAGTGCCAATCAGGTGTACGTCGGCGTAGTCCCGCATCACCTGGATTTCGTCTGCGGTGAATGGCATCGGGTATTTTGTGAAGCGCCAGATCGAGATCCTGTCCCGGCAGTAATCGGCTGGCTTGCGCCACTTGGCCCGGGGCACCTGCACGCTCAGGGTGTGGTCGGGATCCAGGTAGAGCATGCAATGGGTGTCGTGCCAGATGCTCTGCCGGCCGAATATGCGTTCCTGGTTGCGGCGGATCATGGCGTAGGGCACCCGCCACCAGAATTGCCACCAAGGGGCCCGCTCGGAGAGGTTGATCACGTCGCCAGGCTGCAAGAAGGCGATGACGTTCGCCAGCGCCTGGTCGGCGGGGCGCCGGTTCGACCTGAGCGACAGGTTCAGCGCGGGCCCGCGTAATGGGTTGCCCTGTTTGGCATCGTACTTCAGAGTAAGTTTCCCGCGCCGGAGGGCGTCGGCTAGTTCCTGGCCATGGCGGTTCTTCATGGGGCTCCCTCCATGTGAAACGGTTCCATTGCTTCGTGTTCGGAAGCATCATACAAGGGTCAGGGTTCTTTGGCAAACCGGGCGGGAGGCGCAAAACACAGTTGTCTGGAGGTAATTGGCAACCATGCGCCGCCTAGGCGTGGTGATGGACCTCCCAACCGAGGTAGGTCCCGCACGCCTCCGTGAGGTCGGCCGCGACGCTCCCCCTGACCATCGCGACGTGGTGTTCGAACCCATTCTTTACGATGTACTTCATGAGAGCCTGAAGGTCTTTGACGCGTGTCACGGCAATCCCGCCGTCCATCGGGAAAGGGTCATTTGTGAAGTCGCCCTCGCCCGTGTACATCTTGATCTTTCCCCGACGGTCATCAGTAGAGAGGCGGAAGAAGGTCATGTGACCGGGGGCGACTCGCCCCTTTATGGCGCCGAAGCAGCGGTCGGGTCCGAGCGTCTTGCCGAGGATGTCGAGGTTAGAAATCTCGATCTCGTTGCCCATGAAGCTCTTCGGGTAATTGCTGCAGTGCGTGCAGACGCACATATCGCGGTCCGCGCCGTAGTTGTTGTTCCAGTCGAGGATCGCGGAGGCGCTGCCGCTCACCAGAACGAGGGCGTACATGGAAATGACGCCCGCAATGTCGACCTCGCATGCGGCCGGCATTAATTTCTCTCCCATCATGCTCATCGTGAGACAGGTCGCGCAGCCATAGTTCTCCTGGATCTAGGACCAGCACTGGACCGCCGCGGCATCGAGCTGGTTCTTTTCCATCCAAGCCTCGATGGCGAGTGCCAGCTTGGCCTGTTTCGTAATGTTCTCCCTCACGATTGTGGAGGGAATCCTGCCGTACTCGCCGATCTCTTTGAGTCGCAACGCGACCTCCGGCGAATTCCCCATCTTCTGCGCCGCCGATATTATCTCCGAAAGATCCAGAGGAACAACGGTGATGCCGGTAGCCTGGAGAAGCTTCTCGCTGGCTCTCATGGTCTGGAAGGCGGCCGGCCTCGCGCCGATGGCACCAATGCGCGCCGAACGCAGCCCCCGGACCGTTCGGCATACTGCTGCAAATGACCGCAGGTCGTCAGCCAGTTCCTGCCCCGTGAGCGAATAGGTGTGGTACCTCGTGTCGGTGAAGGGAATCCCGTACTGGTAGAGATTGTTGCAGACGGAGATCTTGCCGCAAAAAGCGTCTCGCCGGTGGTTGAGATCGACCTTGTCGACTTCGTCGTCGCAGGCGATGACGAGTACGGGCACATCGAGCTTCGCCAGGTTGAGAGCGCTCGCCACACCGACTTCGTCACCAAAGTTGGGGAGGACGACAAGTACTCCGTCGATGTCTTCCCGCCGTTTTTTGAAGAGCTCCGCGCATTTCATCGCATCCGCGTAGCTTTCCACTGCTCCGCTCGCCGTCGCATCCTCGGGAAGTATGACGCTTCCGTACCCCAGCTCGGCCAGACGCTTCAGAATGTCGGTGCGCCCTTCACGGGCAAGCTGCGCGTTGAAGAACCCCCGAGTTCCCACAAGCAAAGCAAAAGTCAACGGCTTATTCACCATCCTCATGCCTACCTCCGAATGTAAAAGAAGCCCGCGCGGAGAAGTCCCGTGCGGGCTATCCTAACACTTCTCGACCGTCGCAGAAGCATGCTGCAAGCGAACGGTCATGACACCTACTGTGACAGGACGAAATTGGTCAGCTTTCCCGCGTTATCCGGCGTAATCAGGATGCAGTTGACAGTCTGCTTTTCCGGCTGTCCAGTCGAGCCCGTCTTGAGCCATTTGTCCGCTTGATCGACGGCCTGCTGGGCCAGCATGACGATAGGCTGGAGAACGGTAGCCTTGATCTGACCCTTGGCAATGGATGCAGCCGCATCAGGACTGCCGTCGAACCCGACAACGATAACATCCGGCCGGTTCGAAGCGATTAACGCGGCCTGGGCACCGACTGCCATCGTGTCGTTACCGCAGATGACGCCCTTGATGTCCGGGTGCGCCTGCAGAATGGTCTCCATGACATTGTACGCCTGCGTCTGGTCCCAGTTGGCGGTCTGTTGCGCTACCATCTTCATGTTCGTGTACTTGTCGATGATGCTGTGGTAGCCCTGCGACCGCACATGAGCGTTCGTGTCGGAGTCCTTTCCGGTGAGCTCGACGAAGTTTCCTGCTTCCTTCATGAGCTGCACGAAGTACTGGGCCCCCAGCGTAGCACCCTGGAAGTTATTCGAAACGATCTGAGCAGCCGCGATTCCCTGCGCGTTGATTTCGCGGTCTACGCAGAACACGGGGATCTTGGCATCCTTCGCCTTTTGAACCGCTGCTATTGAAGCGTCCGCGTCCGCGTTGTCCAGGATGATCGCCCCCGCGTGTTTCGCGATTGCCGTGTCAAAAAGCTGGTTCTGTGTATTCACGTCATCGTTGTTGCTGGTGATCGTGGCATCGTAGCCGAGCTTTTCGGCCTCGGCCTTCGCGCTCTGGGCCATGGTCACGAAGAAGGGGTTGTCCAGCCTTGCGGTGATGACGAAAATGAGTTTCTTGCCGCCCGCAGCACCCGCTTCTTTCCCGCCGCTGGCAAAGGCTCCAACGGAAACGAAAAGGAACATCAGTGAGGCTGCAAAAAGCAGCGCGACCGAAATCTTCTGTCTCTTCATATTCAGGTTTCTCCTCCTTGAAGCTTGTGATTCTCCCGAAGACGCCATATCGCGCGTCCTCCCCTGCGCCCACGCACCGTAAAAGCCGAGTACGGTTTTTCCCCCCTGCATCACCCCCTTTTCTCTTCCTGGATCGCGGCGATCCGCGAGATGTTGGACTGGAGCTGATCGATTGCCACAGCGACCACGATGACCACTCCTTTGATCACCATCTGCCAGAAATCTGAGACCCCCAGCATCACCAGACCGTCCGCGAGTATCCCTATGACGAACGAGCCGATGATTGTGCCGCCTATCGAGCCGCGGCCCCCCATGAGCGAAGTTCCGCCCAGCACGGCGGCGGCGATGGCGTTCAGCTCGTACGTCTCTCCCGACGCCGGATGCGCGGCAACGAGCTGGGATGTCACGATCAGACCGCTGAGGGCGGCCAGCACACCCGAGATGACATAGACCGTGAGCCTGATCCGGTTGACTCGGACCCCTGAGAGCGCCGCAGCCCTCTCGTTGCCGCCCACCGCATACACGTAGCGGCCGAAGGGCGTGCGCGTGGCCACGAACGCCGCCAGCAGGCCGATGATCAGAAGCAGCCAGATTGGGAGCGGTATGAAAAGGATCTCCCCCTCCCCGAGGAAGGGGAAGCCGGTGTTGCCGAGGGCCGCCTGGCCCGAGAGGAAGGGAAATGTGGAACCATTATTGCTCAGCAAGGCTAATCCGCGCGCAACGTAGAGCATCCCGAGGGTAGCGATGAAAGGAGCCACCTTGAGCCGCGTGATGACCGTCCCGTTGATTGCGCCGATCAATCCTCCGGCCGCCAGCGCGACGATAATGATGAACCATGTGTGCAGGTAGATGACGATGCCAAACAGATGGAGCGGGATACCCACGTCGATCAGCGCCCCTGTGATCATGCCGGCCAGGCCCAAAATCGAGCCCACCGAGAGATCGATCCCGCCGGAGAGGATGACGAAGGTCATCCCGATGGCGAGGAAGCCGTTGATTGCGACGTGCTTCGTCATGATCACGATGTTTTCGAAGGTAAGGAACGTCCTCGAAAGGGATGCGAAGATGACGATGATGATCAGGAGCGCGATCACGGTCCTGAACTTGAGCAGCAGCAACTTGAAGTTCATCCGTGCTCCTGTGGCCCCAGTCTCGACGCTCTGCATGTCAGCTCCCCGTTGTTCCTTTCCCGTTGGCGGCACTTGACCGGTCCATAGCTGAGGCCGCTACAAGATCTGTTTCGCTGTACCCGCCGCGCACAAACTCGCCCGTCAGTCTGCCGGCTGCCATGACAAGCACACGGTCAGCGAGGGCCATGATCTCCTTCAGCTCGGAGGAGGCAAACAGTATCCCGATGCCCTTCTGAGCGAGTGTGTTCATGATCGCGAAGATTTCCGACTTCGAGTTGACGTCGATCCCCCGTGTGGGCTCGTCCATCAGAAGAACCGTCGGCTGAGTGAGCAGCCCCTTGGCAACCACGACCTTCTGCTGGTTGCCGCCGGAGAGCGCGGTGATTTGCTGATCCGGTGAGGACACACGGATGGACATGTCATGCGCCATGCCGAGGATTTCCCGCAGGCCCGGCTTGCGCGGCAGGACGCCCATGCGGGCATAGCTCTTCACGTTCGCAAGGATCATGTTGTTGGCCACGCTCATCGTCTGGATGATCCCCGTTGCCTGGCGATCCTCGGGCACGAGTGTCAGCCCCCGAGCAATTCGTTCCGTGGTGGAAAGCGCTCGGTCAAGCCGCTCCCCGTCGAGGATGATCCGTCCCTGCGCCTCCGGATGAAGTCCGATCAGACATTCCAGTGTCTCCGAGCGTCCTGCCCCCATCAAACCGTAGAGCCCGACAATCTCCCCCTTGTTCACGGAGAAGGAGAGATGGCGGATGTAATGGCCGCCTTCGGGACGCGGGTAGCTGAGTCCCTCGACGCGGAGAGCCTCGGCTTTGGCGCTGTGCGCGACGCGCGGCAGAAACGCCTCCAGGGACTTCCCCACCATCTTCTCCACGATCCAGTTCACGTCCACGTCGGCGATGCGGGCTTCCGCCTGGACTTTCCCGTCGCGCAGGACGGTGATGAAATCCCCGATCTGCAGGACCTCTTCGAGGCGATGGGAGATGTAGATGATCGAGACGCCTCGAGTCTTCAGCTCACGCACGATACGGAACAGCACCTCCACTTCGCCCGCCGTGAGAGCCGAGGTGGGCTCGTCCATGATGAGGATCTTTACGTTTTGCGCCAGCGCCTTTGCAATTGTCACAATCTGTTTGGCGCTCACCCCCAGCTCGACAACCAAGGTATCAGGATCGATGCGCTGCTCGAGCCGCCCGAGCAGCTCGCGGGCCATCTCGCGCTGTTTCTTGAAGTTGATCACGCCCCGTCGTGAGATTTCGCGCGTGAGGAAGATGTTGTCGGACACGGTCATGTTCGGGCACAAGTCCAACTCCTGGTAGATGATGCCGATCCCGTGCGCCGATGCTTCGATGGGGTCTCGGAAGCTGACCGCCTTTCCATCGAGATACAGCGTGCCGCTCGACTGCAGCTCTGCTCCCGCGATTATCTTCATCAGGGTGGACTTGCCGGCGCCATTCTCTCCGACGAGAATGTTGACCTTGCTCTCGTAGGCTGTGAACGATACGTCATCCAGGGCGATTGTTCCCGGGTAGATTTTGGTGATGTGCTCGGTGCGAAGGGTGACTGTCTCGTTCACCGGCCCTGCTTCCCCCTACTTCCCCAAAGTGAGCACAACAGGGGTCACAACTACTGTTCGCGGACTCGCGCTGTCGTAGGTGAAGGCGCCTTCGATGAAAACCGTCTTGCCCAGGAGCGTCTTGGGCTCGACACCAGCCAAAACCTTCTTGAGCACCCGGTTGTTCAATTCGTCCCCAACGTCCCCAAACTGCATTTGGTTGGTGAACAATCCGAAGGTGATGAATCCGACCGCATCGCGTAGAGCCGTGCCGGCGATAATCGGCCCGACTTGAACCTGCACATCCATCGGCTGTCCTTCAAGCGGCAGGCTGACGGTGATCAGGCCGTTCATCGACGAGGTGTCAATCTTGGTCACTTTCCCGTTGAAGCGGATCAGAAAATTGTCGGCCCCTCCGACATCGTGCCCGAACTGCTTCGCTGTTGCAGCTGGGTCCTTTCGAAGAGCGGGAATGAGGATGCCGACATCCGTGGCCCCGCTTTGGACCGCAGGAACTACCCTGGCATCCCAGATGCCGTCCACATAAGCAACCTTGTTGAAGGTCTGTCCGGCAGGATTCAGAGTGCTGTTCGCCGTGAAGCTGCCGATAGGACGTACTGTTGCAAGTTGTCCACTCAGCGCAAGCGCCACCAGTGCGACGACAACCGCCACTGGGATGAAAATTCGGAAAAAGGATCTGCTTTTCTTCGCTTCGGTCATGACGCCTTGCCTTCTCTCAGACGCAGGACAAGACTCCCAAGTCTATCGAATATTTCCTTGCCGTGGCAAATCATGCAGAAGTCGAAGCTTTCTTTCATTTTTGTCTATTTCCGTTCCACGGCGAAACTATCGCGATTTCTTCAGTTTGTCAAGAGATAAAAGAATATTTAAGAAATTTAAAGTAAAAAAAATGCCTTTGACACTTTTTAATATTTGTGATATTTTGTCTTTCGACATGAATGCCAACGAAATATCGAAGGTCGTGCTGGGCAATCCCTTCGATGCCTCCCCTGATGAGGTGAGAAACAGAGCGAAAGAGATAAGGAAAAAGATCGTCTGGATGAACTCGCACGCAGGCCAGGGTCACACGGGAGCAGACCTATCGGAAACGGATATCCTGGCTGCCCTGTTTTTCCGCGTGCTGAAGTATCGACGAGACTCCCCCCAGGATCCGGATCGGGATAGATTCATCCTTAGCAAAGGTCATGGTGTCGGCGGACTGTACTGCACCCTTGCAGAAGCGGGGCTTCTGGAGGAGTCGCTTCTCCAGACTTTCCTGCAGTTCGATTCAAGGCTTCCCGGTCACCCGGTCCGTCAGAAGACCCCTTTCATAGAAATCAACACGGGCGCCCTGGGCCACGGTCTTTCGGTGGGCGTCGGGCTCGCTTTGAGCGCGAAAAAGAGCGGCCGCGGTTTTCGCGTTTTCGTCCTCCTGGGGGACGGTGAGCTTCAGGAAGGCTCCAAC
>JBEKXR010000078.1:0-11027 GCA_049511935.1 Spirochaetia bacterium
CCACGCACGCGTGGCCACTGAAACCCACGCTTTGCGTGGGTGGGGAGGCATTCGTGGTTCGAGGGCTGTTTACTGCGGCGAGCGGCATGAATGTCCAGCAGAACAGGCTGGACGAGATCGCCAATAACCTCGCCAACGTCGACCTGAACGGCTACAAGAAAGACACGGCCATCCAGAAGGCGTTCCCCGAAATGCTCATCCGGCGGATGAACGACGACGGGGTCTACCGGTTTCCCTTCGGCTCGGTGGACACCTCTCCGATCGTGGGCACGGTGGGCACGGGGGTAGAGACGAACGAGGTCTACACGAACTTCGCCCAGGGCGCCATGAAGCAGACGGAAAATGACTTCGACGTCGCCCTGGAGGGCCGGGGCTTTCTGACCGTGCAGACCCCCCAGGGAGAGCGGCTCACCCGCAACGGCGCGTTCCTCGTGAACAGCGACGGGTACCTCGTGACGAAATCAGGGGACTTCGTGCTGGGCGAGACGGGAACCATCAAGCTGAAGAAGAACAACTTCGTCATCGACGAGGACGGGACGGTCTGGCAGAACTCCACCTTCGCCGCGGACGACAAGCGCCTGGTGTCCCAGGCGGAAAACCAGTGGGAGAACATCGAGCGGGTCGACCGGCTGAAGCTCGTCGACGTGAAGCGCGAGCGCTACCTCCAGAAGCAGGGAAACTCCTACTGGCGCACGACGGACGAGTCCGGAGATGCCCAGATCATCGGCCCCGACGTCAGGCCGAAGGTGAGGCAGGGATTCCTGGAAGGGGCGAACGTGAACGCCGTCCAGGAGATGGTCGAGATGATCGAGGTCAACCGCGCCTACGACGCCAATCAGAAGACGATCCAGACCGAGGATGCGCTGATTGGCAAGCTGTGGAATGAGGTGGTGAGAGTATGATGCGTTCACTGTGGACGGCCGCGTCCGGCATGACGGGCCAGCAGTTCAACATCGACACGATCTCCAACAACCTGGCGAACGTGAACACGACGGGCTTCAAGCAGATGCGCGCTGACTTCGAAGACCTGCTCTACCAGACGCTGAAGCTCGCGGGCACTCCCGCAACCGAGGCCACCGTGGTGCCGACGGGGGTCCAGGTGGGCCACGGCGTGAAGCCGGGCGCCACTCAGCAGATCTTCACCCAGGGCGCGCTCCAGGCCACCGGCAACCCCGCCGACATCGCCATAGAAGGCGAAGGGTTTTTCCGGGTGGTTCAGTTCGATGGCACCTACGGGTACACCAGGGACGGGTCGTTCAAGATCGACTCGAACGGCCAGCTTGTCACCTCTGACGGGTACAAGCTCTCCCCTGAGGTGATCCTGCCCGAGGGCTTCATCAACGACAGCCTCGCGATTTCACAGGACGGCAGGATTACCGTGAAGGTGGCCGGCAGCGATGACCCCGTCGAGGTGGGTCAGCTGGAAATCTACCGGTTCGTGAACCCCGCGGGACTTGAGGCCATCGGGCAGAACCTGCTGAAAGTCACCAACGCGACGGGAGACCCGATCCCGGGCCGGCCCGGTTTCGACGGCATGGGCAAGCTCCAGCAGAGGTTCCTCGAAATGTCGAATGTCTCCGTCGTGAGGGAGATGGTGAACATGATCGTGGCACAGAGGGCCTACGAGCTGAACTCCCGCGCCATCCAGACCTCCGACTCGATGCTCGCCACCGCCACGTCGCTGAAGAGGTAACCGCGGCGTGACGAAGCCCTGCATCCTCCGCGCCGCGGTACTCCGCGGATTTCGCGCTGCGATCCTGCTGCCCGGCCTCCTCCTCGGGACGGCGCTTGGCGCTCAGGGCACTTTTGCAGGCGCCCCGGGCGCCACTCTCTACGTGAACAGGGTAGTCGTGGCGGCGCAGGGCGATGTCGGTCTGGGAACGCTCGTTCGAACAACGGGCCCCCTGTCGCCCGGGGCGCAGGAGGCAATGGCACGCAGCGTGACCGTGCTCGGCGAGACGGTGCAGTACGTGCCGATATCCCTGTACAGGGAGCAGCTCGAGACAGCGTTCGGCGACGATGCGATCATCGTCGGTTCCCGGACCATCATCATTCCGAAGGGCACCTCCGCGGAAGGCGAGTCTTATCTCCTGGACCGGTTGGGCGATTTCCTCGCAGCCCAGGGCCTGGTGACTGACGGCAAGGTGGAGATCTCTTTCACCCAGGCCAGCCTCAAAGGCGCGCCGCCCCAGGAGGGGACTCCCTCATGCCAGGTGTTGAAAACCTCGCGGGGGGTCGAGGTGTCGTTCCTCCTCACCGGCTCCAGCGGCAACGCCGTGAGCGGCCGTGTGATGCTCCCGTCGGCGCCGGCAGGCACTGACTATCAGCGGGGTGTGAAGTCGAGCGCGCCGGTCCGGGTGGTCTTTCGAAAAGGTCCCATCACCGTCGAGATGCCGGGCAAGGCGCTCGCCAGCGCGTCGGTGGGAGAAAACGTCAGCGTGTTTGTCGCCGACAGCCAGAAGACGTTCACAGGCCGCGTGATCGAGGGAAAGGCGGTGCAGGTTGACCTCCCGTAGGTTCGTCGCCCTCTGCCTCCTGGTCCTCGCGACGCCGGCCTTCGCCGCTCCTTCCGTGCGCATCAAGGATATCGCCGCGGTGCGCGGCATCCGTGCAAACCAGGTCCTGGGACTCGGCCTGGTCACCGGGCTGAACGGCAAGGGAGATTCATCCACGTCGCCCCTGCTCAGGTCGTCCCTTTCTTCCCTCGTGTCGAGCTTCGGCGTGTCCGTCGCTCCCCAGGACATCCGCAGCAAGAACGCGGCCGTCGTCATGGTGAGCGCCGAGCTTCCGCCCTTTTCGCGGGCTGGCGACCGCATCGACATCACGGTCTCCAGCATCGGCGATGCACGGGACCTGGATGGCGGGATCCTCCTGCAGGCGAATCTCCAGGCAGCCAATGGGCAGACGTATGCAGTCGCCCAGGGCCGCGTGATGACGACCCAGGATCCCAACGGATCGAAGACGGTCGGCACGATCTCCCAGGGAGCGATCGTCGAGAAGGAAGTGGTGTCCCAGTTCCTGGACAACAATGTCGTGTCCATCATCCTGCGCAACCCCGACTTCGTGACGGCCAGCGCGGTGCAGAAGGCCATCGAGGCAACCTTCTCCGGCATCTCCGTGACCAGCCGGGACGCCTCGCTCATCGACGTGCAGCTCCCCGACTCCGCCAGGGCGAACCCCGTCGGATTCCTCGCCCAGCTCGAGGCTCTCACCGTGACCCCGGACTCTGACGGCCGCGTGGTGATCAACGCTGCCAGCGGGGTGATCGTCATGGGAGAGAAGGTGAGGATCGGCAAGGTTGCCGTCTCCTACCGGACGGCGCGGGTCACAGTCGGCGCCGCCTACTCGGGGGCTGGCTCTTCCTCGGCATCGGCACCGCCCGACGTGTTCGTCATCGGGGACACGACGACCGTTGACGATTTCGTGTCGGCCCTCAAGGCCGTGGGATTGAAGGCCGACGTCATCATCGGGGTGCTCCAGGCCATCGAGAAGGCCGGCGCCCTCTTCGGCAACCTCGTGATCATGTGAAGGGAGTACGAAGATGCAGGTCCCGATACGCGTCGGCAGCCATTCCTACCCGGTTGCGAGCTCCTCGGCACGGAAGCCTGCTGTCGACAGGAACAGCGAGCTGTACAAGGCGAGCCAGGACTTCGAGGCGCTCTTCATCAAGCAGATGCTGGATGTGATGAGGAAGACCATTCATAAGGAAGATGACCTGCTCGGCGGAGGTCTCGGCCAGGACGTTTACGAAGACATGCTCTACAATGAATATGCGAAGAAGATGGCCTCTACCGCGCAGTTTGGCCTTGCAGACATCATATACAAACAAGTGTCATCGAAATAATAGGTACCGACTGTATCAAAAAACATACGGATTCCTGAGCAAAAAAGCAGGCCATTCGATGCTCTCCATAGATCATTATTCTATAACAAGATACCTGATGGTCAATGGACTTGAACTTGGCATGTAACTTGCAGAATAGGCAGCGGAGCCGATGATGAGCAGGAAGAGAGAGTTATCGACCTCGGCTGATGATAACCTCAAAGCCTACTTCGAGCAGATCAAGAAGGCGAAGCTCCTGACCTTCGAAGAGGAGCTGGAGCTCTCCCGCAGGATCCAGGCCGGCGACGAGAGTGCGCGGACCCGGCTCATCGAATCGAACCTGCGACTCGTCGTCCGGATCGCCAAGAATTACCTCACCCCTGAAGTCTCTATCCTCGATCTCATCCAGGAAGGGAATCTCGGTCTCATGAAGGCTGTGGTGAAATACGATTTCAGGAAGCAGGTGCGATTCAGCACATACGCCTCCTGGTGGATCAAGCAGTCGATCGTGCGCTCCCTCTCAAACAAGAAGCGGGTGATCAGGCTTCCTCACCGCCAGGAAGAGAAGCTGCGAAGGATCAACAAGATCTACAACAACCTCTCGCAGGTGCTCATGCGCGAGCCGTCTCTGCAGGAGATAGCCGAGGAGATCGGCCTGGAGGAGGAAGAGGTCGCCGCCATCATCAATTCCAGCGGTGCGGTCGCCTCGCTGGACTCGGCACTCTCCGCCGAGTCGGGAACCTTGCACGACGTCGTTGAGGACAATTCCTTCGATCCGGAACGCACCCTTTTGCGCAAGACGCTCCAGGAGGACACCCTTCGATTCCTGGGGGACCTCCAGGCGAAGGAACGCCAGATACTCCTCTACCGCTTCTCGTTCGCGAGCGGCAAGCGCTACACCCTGAAGAAAATCGGCGACGAGCTCGGCATCTCCCCGGAGACGGTCCGTCAAATCGAGATGCGGGCGCTCAAGAAACTCAGGAGCTTCTCCGATGAGCTGAAGGAGTATGTCTACACCTGACGCCTCGGAGTAGGTCGTGCGCCGCTCCCGTTCCCACCACCTTCCGAAGACCCGGTTCGTCGCAATCCTTGCGCTGCTCGCCGTGGCGGCCTTTGTTGCGCTCCTCCTGGCCTGTCCGCCGTCCCGGGGACCGGCAGCCGGGCCGGCACACGCGCCGGCGACCCTTGCCCCGCACCCGGAGAATCCTCCCGGTACGCTCCAGCCACTGGCGGGCACGCTTCCCCCCGAGCGGCCCCGGCCCGAAGAGCGCGGAATGCTCGCCATCATCGTCGATGACGCCGGGTACAGCCTGGAAGAGCTGCAGGCTTTCCTGGACCTGCCCATGCCCCTGACCGTGGCCGTGCTGCCCGATCTCCCGCACAGCACCGAGGCTGCGCGCCGCGTGCTCGCGGCCGGCAAGGACCTGATCCTGCACTGTCCCATGGAACCGGTCGGGGGGGGAAACCCCGGGCCCGGCGCGATCTTCACGGGACAAAGCCCCGAGAAGATCCGGCAGCTCCTCGATGCGGACTTCACCTCGGTGCCGGGCGCCCTCGGCATGAACAACCACATGGGGTCGAAGGCCACCGCGGACGAGGCAGTCATGACCGCGGTGCTCGGCTATCTCAAGAGCCGGGGCAAGCTCTTCGTGGACAGCCGCACCACCGCGGACACGGCAGGTCCCAGGATTGCCGAGGCGCTTGGCATGCCGATTCTCCAGAGGGACGTGTTCATCGACGACGATGTGGACGAGGATGCGATCGTCGCCGGTTTCGACAAGGGAATCGCGGAAGCGAAGAGCAGGGGCTCGGCAGTGGCCATCGGTCATGTACAAAACAGGGGAGTCGTCGATATACTGCGCGCCGCGGAAGGAACTCTCGCGGCGCAGGGCGTGCGGATGGCGCGCCTGACGGAAGTCCTCGCCGCGCGCGAAAGGAAAAGGGTCCAGTGAGGCTCCTTGGAATCGAAAGCTCCTGCGATGAGTGCTCGGCGGCGGTCGTCGAGGACGGCCGCCGGGTTCTCAGCAACATCGTCCTCAGCCAGGTGGATTTCCACAAACCCTATTACGGCGTCGTGCCCGAGATCGCCTCGCGGAAACACATCGAGTGGATCCGGCCGGTGGTCGAGGACTCCCTGAAAGAGGCGGGAACGTCCGAGAAGGAAATCGACGCGGTGGCCGTGACCTTCCGTCCGGGCCTCATCGGGTCCCTGCTCGTCGGGTTGTCCTTTGCAAAAGGCCTCGCCTGGGCGCTGGGCAAGCCGCTCGTCGGCGTGGACCACATCCTCGCACATCTCTACGCGCCGCACCTGGAGCGCGACATCGACTATCCCTACATCGGCCTCCTCGTCTCCGGCGGGCACACGATCATTGCGCGGGTCGAACGGTACGACCGGATCGAGGTCCTTGGAACGACGATCGATGACGCCTGCGGGGAGGCTTTCGACAAGGTCGCCAAGTACTATGACATCGGTTTTCCCGGCGGCGTTGCCATCGATCGGCTTTCGAAGAGCGGAAACCCGCGCGCCTTTCACTTCCCGAAGCCGTCCCTGCACAAGGGCGAAGCCTTCTACGACGTGTCGTATTCGGGCCTGAAGACAGCGGTGATTCACCAGAGCGGGCAGTTCTGGGACGGAAAGTCCGAGAAGAGCATTGCGAACATCGCTGCCTCCTTCCAGAGGGCGGCGATCGATATCCTGGTGGACCGGACCCTTGCGGCGGCGTCAGACACGGGGCTGCGGCGGATCGTGGCCGGTGGAGGGGTGGCGGCGAACAGCTATCTGCGGGAGCGGATGGCCGCCGAGCCGGGCCTCGAGGTGATCTTCCCGTCCCTGAAGCTCTGCACTGACAATGCGGCCATGGTCGCTGGATACGGCTACCACGCGCTCACGGAAGGCAAAGTGTCCGACTTTTCGCTGAACGCCGAAGCCCGGGTCCCGATGTTCAAGAGGAGTTATCCCTAACGAGCCAGTGACCGTTACGCCGTTTTTCCAATTTGACAAGGTATACCCTGAATATTAGACTTCTGTGCAGGAGAGCCGAATGTACAACGTGCTCGTGCTCTGGGCGCCAGATACTGCCGAAAATCGAAAGCTCATCGATGCGGTTGCGCGAGCGTTTGTACAGGTGAAGGTCACGCTTGTGGTCAAGAGTGCGTCAGAAGCGAGCATTGCGGACGTGAACGCTGCTGATATCGTCATTTTCGGGGTGCAGAAACCAGCCTCGACCGATGTTCCCTCGGAGTTCTCCGAGTTCCTGAGGATATTCAAGGGCATTACGCTGGCGGGTCGGACCGCGGGCTTCTTCTCAATGGGGACGGAAAAGGCCACCGGCCGCCTGCGCAATGCTCTGAAGGATGCAGAGATCATCCTGTCCGAGGAGGATCCCCTGTTCAGCGACCAGAAACAGGGCGTCTCCCCTTCGGTCATCGAATGGTCGGAGAGACTCATCGGGACACACCAGGAGATGCACCATGCCCGAGCATGAAATCATCGAGAAAGCGATCCGCAAGGTGGCGGACTTCCCCAAGACGGGCGTTCTTTTCTACGATATCACGGGAATCCTGGTGAACCCCCAGGCCTTTTCCTACTGCATCGACCGAATGGAAGAAGCATACGGCAAGTCCGAGGTGGACGCGGTGGCGGCCATCGAGTCGCGCGGGTTCATCTTCGCGGCGCCCTTTGCCGTGCGCCGTGCTCTCCCGCTCATCCTGCTGCGCAAGAAGGGGAAGCTGCCGGGGGAAACCTACGGAATCAACTTCACGCTCGAATACGGCCAGGACGTGCTGGAAGTGCATCGCAGTGACGTGGCAAAGGGGCAGCGGATCCTCCTCGTGGACGACCTGATCGCGACGGGCGGCACTCTGAATGCCGCTGCGCAGCTGCTGGCCCTGGGCGGCGCGAAGGTCATCGGCATATTCGGGGTCGTGGGTCTCCCCTTCCTCCACTATGAAAAAGCGCTGAGCGGCTACTCGGTAAGAACCCTCATCCAGTATTCAAGCGAATAGGTGCTTCAGCAGATGCGGGGGAGCAGGAGCCCCCGCGGGAAATCCACAATCCGTGTGCCTCCCACGCGGGTGGTCGTGAGGACCTTGCCCGGGGAATCTGCTGACAGACGGCCGACCAGCTGCGCCTCCCTCCCGAGGGGGTGCGCATGCAGGATGTCGAGCGCCCGAGCTGTCGCATCCCCGGCCACCAGGGCAACGAATACCCCCTCGTTTGCGATTTCGAGCGGGTTCAACCCGAGCAGGCTCGAGACGGTCCGCACGTCGTCGCTCACCGGGAAAGCTGCATCCTCCACAGCGATTCCCCAGGACGATGACTGCACGACCTCGTTCAGCACCGAGGCGATGCCTCCGCGGGTCGCATCGCGCATGAATCGAAGCTTTTCGGCCAGCGGAAAGAGGGCGCTCACGGCAGAATAGAGATATGCCATGTCCGAGCGCAGCGCCGCGGCGACGGGAAGGGATTCTCGGGCAGCGAGGACCGTGAGGCCGTGCGCGCCGATGGGCGCCGAGACGATGACCGCGTCGCCGACCTGCGCCCGGCCGGGCGTGAGGGGCAGGGAGAACACTCGCCTGCCCACGCCTGTCGTCGTGATAAAGAGTCCTCCGCCCTTGCCCCGCGGCACCACCTTCGTGTCCCCGGTGACGATACGGACCTCCGCCTCGCGCGCGGCCTCCGCCGCGGACGCAAGCGCCCGGCGGAGATCGTCGAGGGGGAAACCCTCCTCGATGACGAGCGCAAGGGAAATGCAGAGAGGCTTCGCGCCGCTCACGGAAAGGTCGTTGCAGGTACCGAAGATGGAAAGACGGCCGATGTCCCCGCCGGGAAAGAAAGGGGGATCCACCACGTACCCGTCAGTTGTCATGAGAAGATCCGATCCTTTTTCCAGGGGACCGGCATCAAGGAGCTCGGAGTACGAATCGATCCTGAAAAGGGGATGAATCACTTTCTCGACGAGGTCCCGTGAAAGCGCCCCGCCGCTCCCATGCTCGAGCCTGATGTTCCCCGTATCCGTCAACGCGCGCCCCCATAGCGGAAGTATGCGGAGCACGTTCCCTCGGAGGACACCATGCAGGGCCCCACGGGGTCGTCCGGCGTGCACCGGGTGCCGAAGAGGGCGCACTGGGGCGGGGTGGACATTCCCGCGATCACCCGGGAGCAGAGGCATCCGGGCGGCTCCCGGTCCTCTGCGGGCGGGATGTCGAACTCCTTCTCCGCATCTGATTCCGCCAGCCAGGACTGCAGGCCCAGCGCGGCCCCGGGGATCGGGCCGAGCCCCCGCCACGTGTCGCTGCGGGTTTCAAGGGTCCGCGCGATCAGCTCGAGGGCACGCGGGTTTCCTTCGGCCCTCACCGCCCGGGGGTAGGCGTTTTGTACCGAGCTTTCCCCCCTCTCGATCTGCCGGAGAAGACCGAGGATTCCGAGCAGCATGTCCAGCCCTTCGAAACCGGTGATCACTCCGGGTCTGCCTCCGGCACGCTCGAGGAACGCATATGCATCCGCGCCGATAATGACCGAGACGTGACCGGGGAGAAGGAAACCGTCGATGCCGTGCTCGGGATTGGACAGGAGGAAGCGAAGCGCCGGCGGTACGGTCTTGAATGCGGTATAGAGGAAGAGATTGTCCACGCCCCGGTCCCGTGCCTCCAGAAGGGCGGAGACGATGGTCGGCACCGTAGTCTCGAAACCAACGGCAAGGAAGACAACGGGAAGCCCGCTTCCGCGCGCAATCTCCACGAGCTCTCGCGGCGAGTACACGAGCCTCACCCGGCCCGTGCCGGCGAGGGAGGACAGGGTGCGTCCCGACGCTCCCGGCACCTTCATCAGGTCGCCGAATGTCGCCACCTGCGCGCGGCCTTCCGAGACGAGCTGCATCGCATTGTCGATGTAGCCGGAAGGGGTGACGCACACCGGGCATCCCGGCCCCGAGACCAGGGTGACACGGCGCGGCAGCAGGGACTGGATCCCCTGCTTGCGCAGCTCCACCGTGTGCGTGCCGCACACCTCCATGAGCCGGACCGTGCGGCCGATCCGCGCCGTGACTGATTCTATTTCCGAAACGAGACTCCGTGCCAGCTGGCTCTCGTCGCTCATTGCGGAGCGCCGGTTTCTCCCGACGTCTCTCCCGACAGCTCGGCGATCTTCCTGAACAGCGCCAGCCGTTCCTCCGCCTCGGCGAGAGTGAGGGTTTCGATCGCGTACCCTGCGTGGATGATGACGTGGTCCCCCGGCCGCGGGTCTTTCAGAAGCGACACGTCGACCTCCACCTGCACATTCCCCTCGGACACGATGGCCCGCCGGCCGTCCACGATTCTTTCTATCTTCATCGGTGTCGCAAGACACATGGGGCCACCTCCGTCACCGCAGGTGACATTTCTCTCCGTCACCGCAGGTGACATTTCTCTCCGTCACCGCAGGTGACATTTCTCAGCTTTCTTCGAACCACGCCTGACCGACGGCGAGCCCGCCGTCTCCCGCCGGAGCGCGCACGTTCAGGAAAACCTCAAATCCCTCCTTGATCAAGAGGGGAACGAGCAGCTCGCGGAGGAGAAGGTTCTGGAAAACGCCGCCCGTGAGGGCGATCATCGAAATGCCCGTCTGCCGGCGCATTCTTCCTGCCCCTTCGACAGATGCCATTGCAAGAGCCTTGTGAAAGAGCAGGGAAAGGCCGGGAACCCGCTCTTCCGCCCGGTCCTCCGCCCATTCTTCCATGAGTGCGGCAAGGAGGGGACGTGGATCCACCAGGAAGAGCCGGTCGTCACCCGGACCCGGCTCGAAGGGAAGCAGGGCTCCGATGTCCCGCCCCGGCAGGAGTCCAGCCCCCCGCAGGCGCGCCTGAAGGCCCTTTCCTTCCAGCCTGATCGGTCCCTCACCCTCGTAGCTTGCATGATCCACGAGCCCGAGAATGGCAGCAGCCGCGTCGAAGATCCGCCCGAGAGAAGTGGTGACGGGACAATTCACGCTTCCACGGATCATCGCACGCAGAAAAGCCTCCTCCGATGGTTCGAGGCCCGGGATTCTCCCTGATGCGCCGTCACCAAGAAGGGCAAAAGCAATCCGAGGCGGGTGAAGGACCGCTGCATCTCCACCGGGCAGGGGAAAGGGGGCAAAGCTTCCCAGTCGCGTGAATCCGGCGCGCGTCGCATGGAGGAACTCGCCGCCCCAGATGCTGCCGTCCGTTCCGTATCCAGTCCCGTCGAA
>JBEKXR010000079.1:0-11011 GCA_049511935.1 Spirochaetia bacterium
CCCTTGGGCAAGAAAAATGTGAGCATTGCCAACATTTATGTTGACACTGCCAACATTTCCTGTTACGTTATTGATGTTGGCGATGCCAACATAGGAGGTTGGAACATGGCTTATCAGAAAGAGGCTGGACTTCAGGTTGTTTTTGGAAACGGCCCCGTGGGATCTTCAGCGGCCCGGTTTCTGCTCGAAGAAGGTCTCGAGGTCAGGGTCGTCAGCCGGACTGGGCGCCGCCCCACAGGGCTCTTCGATGGACTTTCCGCCGATCAGGAGCGCCGGCTGGAGTTCCGTCCGGTGGATGCACTCGACTTGCAGGAGGTCCTCGCTGCCAGCAGCGGGGCATCGCATGTCTACCACTGTGCCAACGTGCTTTACCAGGACTGGTGGAAGGTATTGCCGACGCTGCAGCAGAATCTGATGTCCGCCGCCCGGCAGCATCGATCAGTCCTCGCGGTCGCGGACAATCTCTACATGTACGCGCGCGGGGTTTCCGTGATCAACGAGGACACACCCGAGACCCCTCCCACCCGGAAAGGACTGCTGCGCAAGCAGCTGCACGACCGGCTCGTGGAAGCCGGCAACTCCGATGGCCTTCCGTGGACGTCGGTACGCGCCTCCGATTACTACGGGCCCGGTGCCACGATGCAGAGCGTCTTCGGGACGCAGCTTTTCCTGGATGCGCTCTTCAAGGGAAAGCGGCCCCGTGTGATCGGCGATCCCGATCAGCCTCACTCGTACACCTATGTCGGGGACTACGGCCGGGCCCTCGTCGTTGCGGCCCTGGATCCTCGCGCGCACGGTCGCGTCTGGATCGTGCCCAATGACCGGACGCTCACGGCCCGCCAGGCGGCCGAGATCTTCTTCGAGGCTGCGGGGAGAAACGCACGACTCAGCGGAATCCCCCGTTCGCTGATCACCGCGGCCGGCGTGTTCAGCCCTCTCCTGCATGAGGTGACGGAAATGCTCTACCAGAAGGAAGAGCCATACGTGGTGGATGGCAGCCGGTTCGCCTTGCGGTTTGGCTTCGAGCCGACGCCCATAGAGGAAGGCGTGCGTCGAACCCTCGCGTGGTACGAGGCGACCCACGGGGAGGCGAACAAGGCGGCCGCGTGATGTTTCGCGGGACGCCAGGGACGCTCAGGACGCCCGGGACAGCTACTTCTGCGTCTTCTCCTGGGTGTCCTTGAGCCGCTCCTCGACGACCTTCTTCACCTGCGCATCGAAGTCGGGATAGCGTCCGCGAAGCGCGTCGAAATCGGCCTTCGACAGCTTGTACACGTCGCAGTAACTGAGAGCGCGGATACTCGCCATCCGCTTCTCTCCCTGGATGAGGGCCGTCTCGCCGAATGGGGAGCCCTGCCCGAGGGAGGCCACGCGCACGCCGTTCACCAGGACCTCGACGTCGCCGTTGGAGAGAAAGTACATGCAGTCGCCGTACTCGCCCTGCCGGATGATGTAGTCGTCCGGGAGAAAGACCATGGGCCGCAGGAGCTGCACGATTTCCCGGATGAAGATCTCGTTCGCGCTCTTGAAAAGAGAGACCTTCTCCAGTATTGCGCGGTTGAGGAAAAGGCTGATTTCCATCGAGAGGGTGTGCGGCAGCTCCTCCGTGATGGAGATCGACGAAACGCTCTTCTGCGTCTCCCAGAGATAGGCGTAGTAGTTGCGCACGCGCGACTGCAGGGCCCCGGGCACCCGCTTCGTGCGGAAGAAATCGTTGATCTCCTCCATCTTGGCCTGGTATCGGGCCCGTGCCACGTCGATGTTCGCGATCAGGGTGGCCACGTTTCCAATGATGTACCCATACATGCCGACCCCGAAGATCATCACGACGACCGTGTAGATGATCTGGGTATTGCTGTCATGGCTGGGCGTGTAGTCTCCGTATCCGATCGTGGCGATAGTCGTCACGCACCAGTACACACCTCGCAGGTACTGGTCGAAGTAGGGGCGGTAGTGCTCGCTCGCCCCGATCAGCACCCACCCGCAGGCCATGAGGTGCACCGCCGTGACGAACCAGAACCCGAACGTCACCAGGCGCATCAGCGAGGGGCTCACGCTCAGGCTTTCTCGGATGTCGTTGAATATGGCGCTCACCTTGCTGATCTTCACCATCTTCATGAGCTTGGTGACCATGATGATGTCCAGCACGGCGCCGACGCCCATGGAGGCGCTGGGAGTCCAAAGTGAGGTGACGTAGAAGAGCCAAGAAAAGGGGACGGCAGCAATCACGTCCACTGCAAACCAGTTGCGGAGGTACAGTCGAGCGATGCTCTTGCGGTCGCTGTACACCGTCAGCCCCTTCTTCACCGCCTGGTTGAACGTGTAGGGAATATCCAGCAGGTAGACGATCGTGATGATCCAGTAGATCGCATCGAAGTCATAGAGCCTGAAGGTGAGCCGATACGAGGTGATGATCGTCCCGGCAAGGGCCGAGAAGATGAGGAAAGCGTTGTAGACCACCTTCGACGGGCCTTCGAACGGGAAGATAGGGATTTCCCGGAGGAACTTCCTGATCTGCAGCATCCGCACACTAGTATAGTAAGCACGCGAGGTGCTCTCAAGAAAATCTTGCTTGTCCCGCGACACGTCCGGTAATCGTCGCGCGTTCTTGACAGCCCACGGCAGGGAGCTAGACTGGTGCGAGAGGAGGCCGCCATGCTCCTGGCCGTGTCGGTCGGCAATTCGCACATCACCTTCGGAGCCCATGAGAAAGGCGCATGGACACGGCGCTGGCGCATCCAGACCGTGCACGCCAAGACCTCCGACGAATACCTCGTCATCTTCCGCACCCTTCTTGAAGCGGCGAAAATTCCGGGGGGCCTGATCGATTCGGCTATTCTCTCCAGCGTCGTCCCTCCGCTCACCAGTACCATGGTTGACACGGTCCGCGAGCTTTCGGGCCGGGCTCCCTTGCTGCTGTCTCCCGCGCTGGATATCGGGCTTCGGATCACGACTGAGAACCCCGCGGAGGTCGGCGCCGACCTCGTGGCAAACGCGGTTGCGGCATACGACAGGTTCAAGGGCAACTGCATCGTCGTGGATTTCGGCACTGCGCTCAGTTTCACCGCAGTGGCGGCGCCGGGAGAGCTCCGCGGAGTTGCCATTGCGCCCGGCCTCACCTCGGCCGTAGAATCGCTCTCGCGAAACACTGCCCAGCTTCCCTCGGTCCCCCTCGCACCTCCTCCTGTAACGATCGGCCGGAACTCGATGCACTCGATCCAGGCGGGGATCGTCTTCGGATACATTGGCCTGGTTGGTGAGATCATCCGCCGCATGCGCGCGGAGCTGGGAGGAAGCGCGGGCGTGGCTGTCACGGGCGGCCAGTCGCAGATCATGGCGCCCCTCCTGGAGGAGAAGCTCTTCCATGAGCAGTGGCTCACGCTCGAAGGGCTGAGGATCATCGCGGAAAGGAACTCCCCGCCGCGCTAATCTCCGGCTGCGGGAGGCACGTATGAAGCGGGCCTTTCGGTGGGGGACAGAAGCTCCTCCCTTTCCCTCTCCAGCGGCACACACGCCTCGGGGGCAAACCCCACGGTAACGTCCGATCCCAGCGCGGGAAGCGCGAGATGAGGATTGTTGAACGTGTCCATGAGCAGCTCGCTTCGGCCCGTGTTGATAACCAGCCGCACAATTGATCCGAGGAAAATCACGTTCGCGAGCGTCCCCTTCAGATGGTTATTTGAGGGGATGCCGTTGTTCAGCGCGATCGACTCAGGTCGAATCGTGAGGCGCACCTCCTGCCCGGGCTTCCCCGGCAAGGGCCCTGCTGCCGCGATCTCCTGCCCGTCGACGGCGACTTTTCCCTGTTCAGGATCCAGGACGATCGCGTGCAACAGATTGGATGAGCCGATGAAAGATGCGACGAACGCCGTGGCCGGCCGATTGTAGATCTCGAAAGGCGTTCCCACCTGTTCGATCCTGCCGTCTTTCATGACCACGATCCGGTCGGAGATGGAAAGGGCTTCCTCCTGGTCGTGGGTCACGTAGATCGTCGTGATCGCCAGCTTCCGCTGGATCGCCCGGATCTCCGCGCGTAGACGCATCCTGATCTTCGCATCAAGGGCGGAGAGAGGCTCGTCGAGGAGAAGTACGCTGGGGTGAACGGCCAGGGCGCGGGCAAGGGCCACTCGCTGTTGCTGGCCCCCGGACATCTGGTGCGGGTAGCGGTCGCGGAACTCTTCCATGTGGATGAGCGCGAGCATTTCCCCCACCCGCCGCTCCCGCTCCTCGGGATGCCTGCCCGCAACCTTCAGGCCGAATCCGATATTCTGGCCCGCCGTCATGTTGGGAAAAAGAGCGTAGTTCTGAAAGACCATTCCCACCCCGCGCCGGTTCGGCGGCATCTGCACGACGTCAGACTCCTTGATCAGAATCCTTCCAGACGTCGGCGTCTCGAAACCGGCGATCATGCGCAGGGTCGTGGTCTTTCCACAGCCCGAGCCCCCGAGCAAGGAAACGAACTCTCCCTCCTCGACACGCAGTGAGAAAGAATCCACGGCCGTATGCCGGCCGAACCGCTTTTCGATGTCGATCAATTCCACGAACGCCATTCACGATTCTCCTGTTTCGACCCGCGCCTCAGTGCACGCCGCCCGGGGTTGCGGCCGGGCCCCGGAGCCCCCTGCTCAGCAGCTGCATCACCACCAGCGCTCCCCAGGTGAGCGCGAAGCTGATGATCGCAAGGGCGGCAGGTTCGTACGCGAGGTCCCTTCCGACCAGAGCCATGTACGGCCCGAAGGCGGGCCAGGCCAGCATCACCGCGAGGGTCAGCTCGCCGACCACGATCGAAAATGTGAGGAAGGCGGCGCTTAGCAGAGAGACGCGGATGTTCGGCAACACCACGCGAAAGAGCGTCGTGCCCCAGCGGGCGCCGAGGCTCTGGGCGGCCTCGGTCAGCATGCGCAGGTCGATCGCACGCAGCCCCGCGTCCACTGCCCGGAACACGTAAGGAAAGGATAGCACGACATACCCTGCGACGAGGAGAACCGGGCTTGTGACGAGGGGGAGCGGAGGACGGCTGTACATGCGGATCAGGCCGAAGACGAGCACGATGGGCGGAATGACAAAAGGAAGCAGCGCAAAAATCTCGATGAGGGGGCGGGCGCGCGGCAGGCGGAGATGGACCCAGATTGCCGTCGGTATCATGAGCGCCAGGGCCGCCAGGATCGTGACGACCGCCATCTCCAGGGAGAAGGTGAAGGTCTGCACGAACTGGGGATCCGAGAAGACGTGGGCGTAGGCGATGAAGCTCAGGACGCCCTTCTTCCCCTTCAGGGAAAAAAGGAATGTCGCGACCAGCGGGAGAAAAAAATACAGCGTTCCCAGCGCCACCCAGAGCCAGGACCAGCCTTTCCGGCGCATCGTGTCACTCACGTCTTCGTGAACCTCGCCGCGCGCCTCTGCAGGGTGGTGTAGCCCAGGATGCTCAGCGTCATGACCACCACCATTCCCAGGGCCAGCGCATACCCGAGATTCGGGTCGTGCAGCACATCGCCTCGGATCTGCGCGCCGATCTGGATGGGCACCAGGTTGATGAAACCTCCCGTCAGGGCGTACGCCGTGGCGTAGGCGCCGAACGCATTGCCGAAGAGCAGGATCATGGAAGACAGGAGCGACGGCATCAGGATGGGAAGAGCAACATGACGCCAGTACTGTGCCCCGGAGGCCCCCAGATTCTCGCAGGCTTCGCGCCATTCTTTCCGCATCCCATCCAGCGCGGGGGTGATGATCAGGACCATGAGGGGGAGCTGGAAATACAGGTACGTGAAGCTCAACCCCCAGAAGCTGTAGAGGTTGAAGCCCGAATCGTAGAGGCTGATGCCGAACAGCGTTTTCACGAGGGTGGTGACGAGCCCCACCCGGCCGAGTGTGGCGATGAACGCGAATGCCAGCGGGACTCCCGCAAAATTCGACGCCACCCCCGAGAAAGTGACAAGGAAGTTCCTCACCCCCGGGGCCAGGCCTCCAAGAGTCACCGCATAGGCGAGCAGGAAGCCGAAGAGTGCGCCGCCCAGCGCGGTCACGAGGCTCACCTCGATGGTGAGAAGATAGGAATGCAGGATGTTCGTTCGGAACAGGTGCGCAAGATTGACGAGAGTGAACCCTCCCTGGGCGTCCTGGAAGGCGCCCACGAGCAGCACTCCCGCGGGCAGGAGCATGAATGCCAGGGCAAAAAGAAAAAACGGCACGAGCCCGACCCATCTGCCCAGGGACGCGCGAAGTGACAGGCGCGCGGTGCGCGCGCCTGTCACCTGGACGCCAGTGACGGTCATGGCGTCCTACTGCTTTGCCTGGACCTTCACATTGACGATCGAATCCCAGTTGTCCGCGATGTACTGCTTGTTCGACGCCTGCTGGGCAAGAGTGGGGAAGACCGCTTTCACGTATGCCGCGGCAGGAGGCATCTTCGCGGCCACGTCGGCGGGAATGACCCCGCGGGCTGCAAGGTCAGCGTAGCGGACCGGGTGACCATAGCCCTTCAGCCAGATGATCTGCCCCTCGTCGGAATAGAGGAACTCCATCCAGAGTCTCGCCGCGTTCGGGTGCGGCGCATAGGCG
Organism: Spirochaetia bacterium; assembly: GCA_049511935.1. Classification (GTDB taxonomy): domain Bacteria; phylum Spirochaetota; class Spirochaetia; order SZUA-6; family Fen-1364; genus Fen-1364. Next base: position 6,559 of record JBEKXR010000079.1, read on the forward strand.
CTGATAGCCTGCACGTAAACGCCCGCCACCACACCCGACGCGGGGATGATGACGCCGATGTTGGGGTTCCCGTCGCTCTTGTCCCGGTTGCTCAGGGCGTTGTAGTCCCACCGCATGGTGACCGGAGTCTCGCCTGAATCTACCGTGCCCGGCACTGCGATCAGGGGAACGAAATTGCCCGCCTTGTTCAGCTTGTCGAAATAGTCGAGGCCCGGCTTCGCGTTGTCGAAGCTGCCGCCGTTGGCGATGGCCGCGGCGCCGATGGCCATGATGGCCTGGTTGGCGGTCCGCGGATCACCGGCCAGCGCAACCTGTCCCTTGAACGCCGGCTGGAGAAGGTCGGCCCAATCTTGTGGGGGTGTCTTCACGACATCGAGGTTCACCTCGAAGGCAAGAGCGCCGTAGTAGTCGCCGTACCAGGCGCCTTCGGCGTCCTTCACGCTGTCGGGGATCGTGCTCCAGGTCTGGACCTTGTAGGGAGACAGGAGCCCGGCTGCTTTCGCATCCGGACCGAACGAGAGACCGACGTCGATCACGTCGGGGGCCTGGGGCCCCTTGTTGTCCTTGTTCGCCTTGATTGCCTCGATCTCGTCGCCCGAGCCGCCGTCCGGGTTGAGCTCGTTGATCTTGATGCCGTACTTCTTCGAGAAGGTGGAAATGGCTTCGCCGTAGTTCACCCAGTCGTGGGGAAGTGCGATCACGGTGAGCTGGCCTTCCTTCTGGGCCGCGGTGACCAGGTCTTTGAAGTTTGCCGGAGCCTGGGTCAGGAGCGCCGCGGGTTTCGCTTCCTGCGTCCCGTTGGCCGCCGCGCCGATGACGATTCCTGCCAGGAAAAGCAGGGAAATGAGTGGAACAAGAATCTTCTTCATATCCTCTCCTTACTACGAGAAAGAATGGACCATATGAACCGTGCTATAAACGGATAAAAGGAGAGAGTTAAGATTCGTCGAATAGTGTGTGAGGTTTCCGTGAATTCAGCCGCCCGGTGGGCAGCCCGGATATTGCAGTGCCACAATGCTCGCCTCACGTGTACCGAATGCACCATTTTGATGCATTTTTACTTGTCATTGGTGCAAGATCCTGTTATATTTCTTCGAAAGGAGCGTGTGTGGCGAAAAAACTGCACGTGGAAATCACTCCGGCGAACTGGCACCGGATGAAGGACTACCTCGAGGAATACAACGCTGATCTCCGCAGGGTCACGCCTCGCTACAAGCCTGCGGACGTCATCAATCTCGCTCTCAACAGGTATCTGAAAGCAAAGAAGGCATGAGACGGCGGACCACATGGGAAAGAAACGTGACAAGGGGAAGACCGGATCCCGGAAAATCAATGTCGAGATCGCTCCCGGCAACCAGCAGGCCATGGATCACTACATTGAATCCTACAATCACAAGCTCGATCGAAAAACCCCGAAGATCAAGTACACGGACGTGGTCAACGAGGCATTGGACAAGCTTTTGAGCGCGCGCCGACCTGCGCCCCAGGGCGCGACGAAGGCCGGCGAGAGGAAGTAGCAGGAGGGACGTATGCCAAAGGACAAGAAGAAAGCGGGGGTAGGATCGAAACCGGCCGGAAAGAAAAAGGACAGCGGGAAGAAAAATCCGGCTCTCACAAACGCCACCGTAGAATCCCTTCCACCGGGAGCGGCACCGATGGCGCGGCTCGATGCGGCCACCGGCACCCTCGTGCTCGGGATCCCTTCCGGGCAGAAGGGGGACAAGGGCGAGCGCGGACCTGCCGGACTCGCCGGTGAGCGAGGACCGAAGGGAGAGCCCGGAGCCACCGGCCCGAAGGGAGCGGTGGGACCCCAGAGTCCGCAAGGGGCTCGCGGCGAGCCGGGCCCGCGTGGTGAACCCGGGCCTGTCGGCCCCCGGGGCGAGCTTGGTATCGGCGTTCGCTACGAAGGAAGCGGAAACCGTGAGTCGGTGTGCTACCTGCATATCGCAGCGGATGGAACGCTTCGCTACGCCATGAATGGAAAGACCTACATGGTTCAGCTGACGCCCATCGGGCCCTGAACCGAGTGAGAAGACGCGGAGGAAACAGGAATGGCAAAGGTAACGACTGTGAAGCTTCTCAGCTTCACGCTTCCGAACAAGGTGGGACAGTTTGCCGCGGTGACCACACTGTTGGGGGATGCGGACGTGAACATCACCGCGATTCGCGCCGCGGAAGCGGGATCGAACGCGGAGATCGTGATCGTAATAAAGAACCCCGCAAAGGCGAAAAAGGCCCTGGCACCCCTCGGGGTGGAGTTGAAGGAGTCGGACGCGCTCTGCGTCCAGATGCCGAACAAGGCAGGGCGCCTGCAGAAGGTGGCAAAGAAGCTCGCGGATGCGGGCGTGAACCTCCAGTCCTCCTGGGGGACGGCATTCACCGGCAAAACCGCCAGCTGCGTCATCGTGACATCGGATCAACCGAAGGCGATTGCCGCGCTGAAGAAGTAGGGATTCCCGAGCGCGGCGGCAATCGGCTGCAGGTCTGCTCCGGCCTCAGCTCACAAGGCGCATACCTGCGCCCGCGGCTGCTCCGAGAGCGACCACCATCCAGGGCCGCGCGCTCATACGGGTGAGGAGCACAAACGCCCCCAGGGCAATGCAGAAATCGGGGACCGTGAACACCGCGCTGGTCCAGACCGGCTGGTAGAGGGCCGCGGCGAGGAGACCGACCACCGCCGCATTGATGCCGGAAAGCGCGGACTGGAAACCTGGTTGTTTGCGAAGCGTATTCCAGAACGGAAGCACGCCGAGGAGCAGGAGGAATGACGGCAGGAAAATTGCCGCGAGTGCGATCAGCGCGCCCCATACTCCCCCGGGCCCCGTGGTCGCCACCGCGCCAAGGTATGCCGCGAAGGTGAAAAGCGGCCCCGGGACCGCCTGAGCCGCAGCGTAGCCTGCCATGAACCGCGAATCGCTGACCCAGCCCGGAAGAACGACTTCTCGGTGCAGGAGCGGAAGCACCACGTGCCCTCCCCCGAATACGAGGGAACCGGTTCGATAGAAGCTCTCGAAAAGCGAGAGCCACTGCACCTGGAAAACCGCCCGGAGGAGCGGAAGCCCTGCCAGGAGCGCAAAGAACAGGCCGAGTGCAATGAGTGACACGGGCCTGCTCACGTTCAACGGAAGTGTCTCCCGCTCCAGCGCTCCCTGCGCGGGCAGCAGGAGTCTCCCCGCAATGCCGCCCGCGGCGATGAGAGCGACCTGCGTGAGACCGGAGGGCAGCAGAAGACTCGCAATGGCGGCAACCGCGGTCATCGCCGCGCGTGTCGCATCGGCTGAATAGCGCGCCGCCATCGCCCCGACTGCCTGGGCCACGACGGCCACTGCGGCGAGCATGATGCCGTGAAGCCACCCGGATTCGAGCACGCCGTTCACGCCGAGGAGAAACGCGAAGCCCGTCATCACCGCCGCTGAAGGAAGGGTGAATCCGAGCCAGGCCGCGAGGCCTCCCGGGATGCCGGCACGAGACATGCCGATCGACATGTTCACCTGGCTGCTTGCAGGACCCGGCAGGAACTGGCAGAGTGCGACGAGATCGGCAAACGAATCTTCGCGAAGCCATTTGCGGCGGATCACGTACTCCTCGCGAAGATACCCGAGGTGGGCGACGGGTCCCCCGAAGGAGGTCAGCCCGAGCTTGAACGATGACCCCAGGACTTCCAGGATCGCACCAGCCCTCGATGGTTCGGTCGGCAGCGGCTTCGCCCTCATCGCCCCTCGAAAATACAGTACTTTGCGGCCGGCCGCAAATCAGTTCCGGCGGAGTATATTCACCGAAAGGATTTTCCCGGGAATGAAATACCACCTCCTGCACCTCGGGTGCCAGATGAACCAGTCCGACGCGGAACGGGTCCGGACGGTCGTCGAGCGTATGGGATACCAGCCGGCGCAGTCGGAGGAAGACGCAGACCTCCTCGGGATCATTGCCTGCTCGGTGCGCCAGAAAGCCATCGACAAGGTCTATTCGCGCATCAGCCTTTGAAACTCGTGGAAGAACAGAAAGAGCCTCCTCACGTTTGCCACGGGGTGCATCCTCCCCGCGGACAGGGAGAAGTTCCTCACGATGTTCGACCTGCTCTTCGACATCACGGAGCTGCCCCGCCTGCCGACGATGATCAGTCACTACGGCGTGGTGACGCCCGCTGCCGTGAGGAGCGCCCGCTCGGAAGCGGCGCTGGACGACGAGGCCACGGATTTCTGGCGGATCGGCCCGCGGTACTCATCGACCTTCGAGGCGTATGTGCCGATCCAGAACGGCTGCGACAAGTACTGCACCTTCTGCGCGGTGCCCTACAGGCGCGGACCGGAAGTTTTGCGCCCTTCCGAGGACATCATCGGAGAGATCCGCGGGCTCCTGGACAGGGGCTACGTCTCCTTCACCCTCCTCGGACAGAACGTGAACTCCTATGGGAAGGACCAGCCGGGGACGGAAAGGACATTCGCTGAACTCC
>JBEKXR010000080.1:0-11008 GCA_049511935.1 Spirochaetia bacterium
CACCATTTCCGAGACGAACTCGCTGGTGCCCCGCAGGCGCTGCGTCGTGATGTTCAGCATCCGGTACATCAGCTTCAGCGCGATCTCGGGGTGCTGGGCGATGACGTCGGTGAACGCGCTGCGCGAAAGGGAGTAGAGCGTGCTTTTCGCGAGCGCGTGGATGTTTGCCGATCGGGGCGCGTCATCGAAGATCGACATCTCTCCGAAGAAGTCCCCCGCAGAAAACCGGGCGATCTCGCGAGTGCCGCCGTCCGGGAGCCGGATGCTCACCCCGGCCGCCCCGTCGGCCAGGATGTACAGGTCGTTTCCCTGGTCGCCCTCGTAGAAGAGAACCTGCCCTTCGGCAAGCTCGACGGCGGACAGGTGCTCCGCCACGCGCTCGATCTCCTCGGGGGCCAGGAGGGAAAAGACCCCTACTGTGGACAGGAAGGAAAGGGCAGGGCCCTTCACGCCCCGTCCTCGACGAGTATCCTGTCCCCGCCTGCGCTGCGCGCCTCCCACATCCGTTCAAAGGCACGCGTCACCAGTGCCCTGGCGTCCGCGGCCGGGGCGGGATGCGTGGAGACGCCCACGCTGCCGGTCAGTGAAATCGCATCCGATCCCGTCACCTGCTTCACGTCGATGGCACGCATTGCCGCCCTCAGCGCTTCAGCCGCCGCGGTTGCCTCGCGCCCGGATCGACCGGGCAGGACGACGCAGTACTCGTCTCCCCGATAGCGGGCTCCGATGTCGCCCTCGGCCAGGCGCGACTTCACCGCCTCGGCGAGGAGCATGAGCGTCTTGTCCCCCGCCTCGTGGCCGAAAGTGTCGTTGATGGACTTGAAGTTGTCGGGCTTCATCACGAGCAGGCTCGTGCGCGGCTGCGCCGCCACGATGCGCGGCAGCTCCTCCTCGAGAAATGCCCGGTTGAAAAGACCGGTGAGCCTGTCCCGGTGAAGCTGGCGCTTCAGATCTTCGATCCATGGTGTCTTCTCGGAGATGAGACGGTCGATGGCGCGGATGCGCCGCGCGATCTCGCCGAGGAGCTTCCTCAATACCCGCGCGAAAGTGTCGGGGTGCGTGTCCAGGAGGCGGGCAAACTCGATGCCGTCGGGGAAGACGAGGAGTGTTGCCGCTCCGTCCGCCACCGCGGAGGCGCTCCGGGGCACCGTGTCCAGGAGGTCCATCTCGCCGAATACCTCACCATCGACGAAACGCGCGATTTCCTGCTCCGCCTCGTCATCGCCCCGGCGGCGGATGGAGACGCTCCCCTCTTTCACGAGGTAGAGCTCTTCGCGGTGCGTTCCCTGGGGGAAGATGACCTGTCCCGGCTCGAACTTCCGGTAGCCGCTGTAGCGCGCAATCAACGTGAGCTCGTCCGGACTGAGCTGAGAGAAAAGCGATGCCCGTTTGAGAAGCGCGGTTTTGCCCGCCGTGCCGTGTACGTTTTTCCTCATGACTGCACTACAAGGTAATGCGAACAGGGGCACAGCTTCAAGCGGACAGAAGCACGCGCTCAGCCCTGGTCGAAGTTGAACCCGACGAGCAGAGTGGCCAGGTCGTTCGTCAGGGGAAACCCGAAGGAATCCCTCAGGAGGCCGTCGGTGGCCAGGGAAGGACTGATGGAGACGATGTCGCGGATTCCCAGCAGCGCTGCTTCCTTCTCCAGCTCCGGAAAGGCGATGGGCGGGAGGAGGAAGACGCAGGGCACATCGGCGCCGCGCCGCCGCGCCGGGAAGATGACAAAGGAGTGTTCCAGCGGGATGGTCGTCTCGGAGTATGGTCCACTGCCGTTCAGCACTTCTTCACCGACCACCGCATAGCGGCGGCCGGCCACGGTGAGGACGTTCGCACAGCCGTCCGGCGCGTCCTCCTCCACCAGGTACACCGTCGGGATCCTCGGAGGCCGGAATGTCCAGTCCTTCAGCAGTGCAATACAGGTGTGCCTGTCCGCGAGCAGACGGACGCCGAGATTGCGAACGGGAATTGCCGAGGCCTGTTCGTGGCGCGCTTCCAGCTCCATCATCCGGCGGCGCTGCTCGTCCGACAGCTGCACGGCGCGGCGCACGCCGGGGATCCCCTGCAGTAGATCGAGTATCCCTTGCACGTTGCGGGATACTACTGCCGGCGCGGGCTTGCCGCAAGCGATGCCGTGATCGCTGCGAAGACGCTCTCCAGGCTGAGGAGGATCGCCGCGTGCGCGGGCGGCGGGCTGCCCGCAGGGACTGACTTGTTCCTCCACGGCGTTCTCACTATCATGTGCGCACCTATGAATACTGGAAAGCTCGTTCGTCTCAACAGGATTTTTGCGCACAACTCCGGACGTCTCTGCTCGGTCGCCGTCGATCACTTCATGATCTACCAGGACGGTCTTCCCGAGGGACTGCGGGACGTGCCGGCCACTCTGAAGGCGATGGTGAAGGGGCGGCCCGACGCCGTGACAATGCAGATCGGGATGGCGAAGAACGCCTGGGGGCCTTTTGCCGGCGAGGTTCCGCTCATCATCCAGGGATCGATGCTGAGGCTAGACGATTCCGCGCGGGCACAGGGCGCGACCCCCGAGGATGCGGTCCGGCTCGGCGCCGACGCCTTCGCGATCGCCTGCTTCGTGCGGGGTGCGACGGAGTGGGAGTACATGCAGGCGGTGGCCGACGCGGTGCGTCAGGCCGAGCGGTTCGACATGCCGGTGATCTGTCATGTCTACCCGCGCACTTTCAAGGACGGCACGATCCGGGTCTCTTTCGCTCCTGAAGACATCGCCTGGGCGACGCGGTGCGCGTCCGAGCTCGGCGCGGACGTGATCAAGGTTCCCTACTGCGGTGACGTGCAGGCCTACGCGCAGATCGTGGGGGCCGCACCGGTACGCGTGGTCGCCGCCGGCGGACCGAAAGCACCGGACCTGCGGGGGTCGCTTGCCATGATGGCGGACGTCGTGAAAAGCGGCGCCGCGGGAGCCACCATCGGACGCAACATCTGGGGATTTGCGAACGTGACGGCCAACATCAGGGCCTTCAAGGCAGTGATCCACGACGGCATGAGCGCCGAGGATGCCCTCCGAAAAGCGGGGCTCTGACGAGCCTCAACGGGACTCTGAAGAGCTGACCACGCGGTTCAGGTTCCCCCACCCGAGCACGGCCGACGAGGACGGGTTCGTTGCCGTGGGCGGCGACCTGAAGCCGGGCACGCTTCTGCTCGCATACGGCAACGGGATCTTCCCCTGGACCACTCATCCCCTCACCTGGTGGTCTCCCGATCCGCGCACGATCATCCCTCTCGGCGGGCTGCACGTCTCTCGCAGCCTGAGAAAAGTGCTGCGCACCGGCGGGTTTTCCACCAGCTTCGACCGCTCGTTCCGCGCCGTCATGCAGGGGTGCGCAACTCCCCGCCGGGGCCGTGAAGAAACCTGGATCAGCCCGGCCTTCATCTCGGCATATACCCGGCTGCATGCCCTCGGGTTCGCGCACTCAGTCGAGGTGCGGCACGGTGAGAGTCTTGCCGGGGGACTCTACGGGGTTTCGATCGGTGGATTCTTCGCGGGCGAGTCGATGTTCTCCGAGGAGGAGAACGCGTCGAAGGTCGCGCTCGTGGCCATGGAAGAGAAGCTGCGGGCGGCGGGGTTCGAGCTGTTCGATGTGCAGTTCCTCACGCCTCACCTGCGCTCGATGGGCGCGGTGGAGATCCCCCGCGCCGAATACTTGTTGAAGCTCCGCGAGGCGGTCAAGCTGCGGACGGACTTCGCCGCTTGCGCGAAGATCACGGAAGGACGGTGAGCACGACCTCGTCGTTGTCGATATCGGCACGGGCGCTGCCGCCCTTCGAAAGCCTGCCGAAGAGAATCTCGTCCACGAAGAAGTCCTTCAGCTTCGACGAGACCAGGCGGGCAATTTCCCGGGCGCCGAACTCCTTTGAGTAGCCCTTCTGCGCAAGCCATTCCCTGCAGCGCGGGGTGACCTCGAGGGTGACTTTCTTCGCGGCCAGCTCGTCCTGGAACTCCCGCACCGCCTTTTCCACGACCTGGAGAACCACCGCGTGGTCCAGGCCGTTGAATTTCACCACGGCGTCCAGGCGGTTTCTGAACTCGGGAGAGAAGATCCGCTCCACCGCGTCGAAGACGGCCTCGTCGTGCACGGACCTTTCCCCGAATCCCACCAGTGGCTTCCCCAGCTCCCGTGCCCCCGCGTTGGACGTCATGATGAGGATCACGTTGCGGAAGTCCGCCCTTTTGCCGTTGTTGTCGGTGAGGGTGGCGTAGTCCATGATCTGCAGGAGCATGTTGTAGATGTCCTGGTGCGCCTTCTCGATTTCGTCCAGGAGCAGAACGGCGTGGGGGGACTTGCGCACCGCATCTGTAAGCAGGCCGCCGTCGTCGTAGCCCACGTAGCCCGGCGGGGCCCCGATGAGCCGGGAGACGGTGTGCTTCTCCTGGTATTCGCTCATGTCGAAACGCAGGAGGCTCACGCCAAGAATCTGGGAGAGCTGCCGGGCGAGCTCGGTCTTCCCGACCCCCGTGGGACCGGCAAAGAGCAGTGACGCCACCGGTTTGTCCCTCTCCCCGAAACCGGCCCGGGACTTTCGGATTGCCCGGACGACGAGCTCCACCGCGTGGTCCTGGCCGAACACCCTGTGCTTGAGGCCGGATTCGAGATCCCGCAGCCGCTCGCGCTCGTCCGAGGAAACGCTCGCCTCGGGGATACGGGCAATGCGTGCAACGACACGCTCCACGACCGCCTTGTCCACGGTTCGCGGACCTGCGGCCGGATCCGTCTCCGGACCGTACACCCGCACCCACGCTCCGGCCTCGTCCATGACGTCGATGGCCTTGTCCGGCAGGTGACGGTCGTTGATGTACTTCGCGGCGAGTTCCGCCGCGGCCCGCAGTGCCTCGTCGGTAAAGCGCACCTCGTGGTAGCTTTCGTACTTGTCCCGCAGGCCCAGGAGGATGGCGTGGGTCTGGTCCACCGTGGGCTCGGGGACCTCGATCTTCTGGAATCTGCGGGACAGCGCCCGGTCCTTGTCGAAGAACTTGCGGTAGTCCTCGTAGGTCGTGGAGCCGATGCAGCGGACCCTGCCGGAGGCGAGCACGGGCTTGAGGATGTTGGACGCGTCCATCGAGCCGCCCGAGACGGAGCCGGCACCCACGACCGTGTGGATCTCGTCGATGAACAGGATCGCCTTCTCCTGCTTCTCCAGCTCGCGGATCACCTTCTTCAGGCGCTCCTCGAAATCGCCGCGGAACTTCGTGCCGGCGAGCAGGGCGCCCATGTCCAGGGCGTAGATGCGGGAATCGCGAAGCACCCTCGGCACCTTGCCGTCGACCACCATCTGGGCGAGCCCCTCGGTGATCGCCGTCTTGCCCACGCCCGGCTCTCCGACGTGCAGCGGGTTGTTCTTCAGCCTCCGGCAGAGCACCTGGATGGTGCGCTGGAGGAGCTCTTCCCGCCCGATGAGCGGATCGATCCCTCCCGCGCGCGCCTTTTCCGTGAGGTCCACGGCGTAGGCCTGCAGGGGCCGACTCGGCTTGCCGCGGCTCCGTGGTTCCTCCTCGGATTCTCCGCTCTCACCCGGACCGGCTTCCGTCTCGTCCTCCGGATACGCGGTGACGCCGTGGGAAATGAAGGACAGCACGGCCAGGCGGTCGATGCCCTGCCGGGAGAGAAAATGCGCGGCGAATGATTCCTTCTCTTCGAAGATCGAGGCGAGGACGTCGTCGATCTCCACCGACTCCTTCTCCGCGGAGGCGGTATGCATGACCGCGTTCTCCATGACGGACTGGAAACCGGCGGACTGCGCGGGCTTCGAGCCCTCCACGACCGGCACGTGGCCTTCGAAGAAGCGCTCGAGGTCCTTCGAGAGTCTCTCCACGTTGCCGCCGCAGGCCAGGACGATCTCCCGGCCCCTGTCGAAGAAAAGGGAGGCGTACAGAACGTGCTCGGGCGTGAGGTACTCGTGTCCCCTCGATTCCGCCTCGCGGTAGGCGGCCACGATGATCTCGTTCAGATCCCGGGAGATGTCCATTCACGCCTCTTCGCAGCTCGCGCGCAGGGGAAACTCGCTCTCCCGCGCCATCGCGTGCACCCGGGAGACCTTCGTCGTGGCGATGTCCCAGGTGTACACTCCGACGACTCCGTGTCCCTTCTTGTGCACGTCCAGCATGATCTTCGTCGCCTCCGCCGCCGGCTTGTGGAACACGGCGACGATCACCTTGACGACGAAATCCATGGTGGTGTAATGGTCGTTATGAAGGATCACGCGGAAGAGCTTCGGCTCCTGCAGGCGAGGCTTCTGCTGGACGCCGGCATCCTCCTGGAAGGTCCCGGCGGGATCGAGCGGCATTCGGTGTAGCTCTCCTTCTTCTATAATAATACAGCGGGTCGGGGCGCGAGCCAAGGACTCAGGGCGTCACCCCGGCCGGTATCAACCCATCGAGATCTGCTTGAACTCGTACAGCTTGCCCGTGCGCGGCTCCCGCACCAGGAACGCGAACCCGAACAGGGCGATTACCGCGATGGTCGCGCCGATGTAGAACACCGACGGGTAGCTTCCCGTCTGGTCGATGATCGTTCCCGCCAGGGGAGACGAGACGGCGACGAACGGAAGAAGGAGCGTTCCGCCCAGCGCCGTGAGGTCCGTGCCCCCGATGGTGGGGCACAGCTCGACGCTCATGTTCACGAGCATGAACGCGCTGCTGACGTTCACAATGGAGTACAGGACGTATCCAATGCAGACCGCGGTGAAGCTCCGTGAGGCGACGGCGATCATGAAGAAGGCGACCAGTAGAAAGGACTGCACGGCGCCGACGCTGCGATAGCCTGCCTTGTCGGCGAGCCGTCCCATGAGCGAGCCGAGCGCCGCGCTGGATGCGAGGTAGATGACGCTCAGCCAGGTCGTGAAGCTGTCGGACGCCCCGAGCTTCTCGCGCGCGTATGGCACGATGAAAGTGGCGATGGTCAGGGCCACGGAGTTCAGCATGTGGAAAAAGAGGAAGATCCGGTAGTTGGGATTCGCAAGGAGTATTCGAAGCTTCCCCGCCAGCGACCGCAAGAAGCCGTCCGACTGTTTCCGGGGGGCCCGGGCCGGTCGATCGTGGATCAGGAGGAGGCAGAATGAGGAGAGCGTCCACACCGCATCGCAGATCATGAAGCTGATGCGGAAGTTCACCGGGCTTGCCCAATGGTGCAGGACCCAGGATGTTCCCAGGCCCGTGAGAATGCCTCCTATGCCCATGAACAGGCTGCGAAGGCCGAAAATCCACCCCCTCCTGTGGCGGGGGATGTTGTCGGTGAGAACTCCCATGTAGATGGACTGGCCGATGATCAGGAGGCCCACGTAGCTCGCGCAGGCGAGGACGAAAAACCCGGTAAAGCTGGCCGGCGTCCAGATGCCCGGCACGAAAACCGCCAGTACCTCGTAGAGCAGCCGAACGCCGGTCGCAGCCATATAAAGCCTGACCACCGCCCGGACCCTGTCCTTTCGTCCGAAGTAATGGCTCCCGATGAGCTGCAGGGGGATCAGGATGGTCCAGAAGGACTGCACGAATCCCATGAGGGACTTGCTGGTTCCCATGGCGTTCAGGTACGCGGGCACCATGGACACGTACAGCCCGAACGGGATGCCGAAGCCCCAGGTGAGCTCGAAAAGGAGCATTCCCGTGAGGTTTCGCGGAAGATTCCGATGGAGCGTTGCCTCTGGATCATGCGGCAGCTTCGAAGGGTGCGTCTCGTGCATTGAGGATCACGCCACAGTAGGCACTTCACGCGGGATTGTCAATTGCAGCCGCCCGGGATTGCGAACGACCTCTTCCACGACTTTCCTGGCAAAGGCGTGCCGCTGCGATTATACTTTTTATGGAGACCGCTGACATGCCGCTGCTCGCCCGTTATCTCTTGCCGACGCGGATCGTGACCCTGCGCAGCCGCACCAGGGAAGGGGCGATCCGTGAGCTGGCGGCAGTACTTGCATCCGGAGACACCGGCCTCGACCCCGAGGTCGTGATCGATGCTGTTCGAAACCGGGAAAAGATCGTGAGCTCCTGGATCGCCCCGGGGATCGCCATCCCGCATGCCCGGCTCCCTGTCCTGGAAGGCATCGAGGTCGCGGTCGGCAGGAGCCGGGCAGGCGTGGCCTGGGATTCCGGTGACGGGGACCCGGTGCACCTCCTCTTCCTCATCGTGAGCGGCGACACGGATCCCGACCAGCACGTGCTTCTCCTCGCGGAGATCGCGCGCACCCTGCGGGACCGCGCCCTCATGCAGCTCGTGCTGACGGCGCGTTCCCCTGCGGAGGCCTGGCGGCTCCTCGTCACCCGCGGCTACGGGGAGCAGGGCAGCATGCCCGCCGCCTCGGCCAAGGTGAGGCTGTCGCGGCTGCTGTTCGCCCACGCGCTCTCCGTGGCGGAAGAGGTCAAGGCGAAAGCGGTGATGCTGCATGGCGATGCGGTGGGAAGCCTGCTGTTTCTCCAGGACATCCCGTCGCCGGCCGAGCTGATCCTCGTCACTTCCTCCAAAGCCGATGACGCCGTGGAGAACGAGCGCATCACGCACGTCCTGCAGGTGCCCTTTCCCACGCTGGACCGGTTCGACCAGGTGGAGCTCGCACTGCTTTTCGCCGTCTCCCAGGGCCTGCTCTCGCGAGGAGACACGGTCGTGAGCCTCTCCGGGGTGCCCTCGTCCGGCTTCCTCGACACCCTGCTGGTCATCGACGTGGGCCGGGAGTTCCCCACGGTCTTCGCGAAGAGCGCGGAGACTCCTCTCGGCGACGTGCAGCCCCAGGTGCTGGAGAAGGTTCTTCAGCTCGCCACCGACATCGCCCGGGAGGGACGCGAGGGAAAGCCCGTGGGGACCACGTTCGTGCTCGGAGATTATGAGCGGGTCGTGCGTTACTGCCGGCAGATGGTGATCAATCCCTTTCGTGGCTACAGTGAAGAGGAGAAGAGCATCCTCGACCCGAGCCTCGAGGAAACGGTGAAGGAGTTCTCCACCATCGACGGCGCCTTCATCATCCGGGGAGACGGCGTGATCATGTCCGCGGGAACGTTTCTTCGGCCGGAAAAAGACGCGCCGAATCTGCCCTCGGGCCTGGGCGCCCGGCACGCGGCCGCGGCTGCCCTTTCCGAAACCACGGCGAGCCTCGCCGTGGTGGTCTCCCAGTCCACGGGCAGCGTGTCCCTGTTCAAGGGAGGGGGCCTGGTGATGAGCCTGGAGAAGTCCGGGTCCGCGGGCGCGATGCCATAAATCCGCCTGCGGCGATGCCATAAATCCGCCTGCGGCGATGCCATAAATCCGCCTGCGGCGATGCCATAAATCCGCCTGCGGCGATGCCATAAATCCGCCTGCGGCGATGCCATGAATCCTCCTTCCTGCGTTGACATTGCGGTGCGGCAAGTGTAGTACTGCGGACGAGGAGCACCGAGAATGTTGAGCTTGAAGCAGGCGATCGACCAGCTGAACGCGAAGTATCCCCGCAGCGCCATCGGGGCGTTCAATTTCAATGACATGACCGACATGCAGGGCGTCATGCGCGCCGGCATCCATACTCGCCAGCCCTGCATCATAATGGCAAGCGCCGCCGCAGTCTCCTACATGGGAATCCATTTCGTTCGGGAGATGCACCGGGCGGCGAATATGACCTCTCCCGTGCCCCTCTACCTCATGCTGGATCACAGTGACAGCGTCGAAACCTGCACTGAGTGCATCGATAACGGTTTCTCTCTGGTGATGTACGACGGCTCCGCGCTCCCTTTCGACGAGAACGTGCGCCGCACTCGCGAGGTGGTGCGCGTCGCGCACGCGCGGGGCGTCCTGGTCGAGGCGGAAATCGGGCGGCTGCCGGGCCGGGAAGAGCACCTGGACGTGAAGGAAATGGACGCCCTGCTCACCGATCCTCGCGAGGCAAAGGCATTCTGGGAGCAGGCGGGAGCGGACCTGCTCGCCATCTCCTTCGGAACCGCGCACGGGTTCTACAAGTCCCAGCCGCGGCTGAACTTCGAGGTGATCCGGGCCACCCGGGAGCTCACCGACGCTCCCCTTGTCATGCATGGGGGTACCGGCGTTTCCGATGAGGACCTGCGCACGGCAATCGGCTGCGGCGTGAAAAAGGTGAACATCGGCACGGAGCTGAAGCACGCCTATACCACCGCAATGCGCGAGAGCCTCGCGCGGATGGACGGGGAGATCGACCCCCGCAAGATCCTCGGGCCCGCCCGGGAGGCGGTCCAGAGGGCGGTGGAGGGCAGGCTCGCGGTGCTCTGCACTCCCCGGGTCGAGGAGATGGTCTAGGGCAGCCTCTGATGCTCGTGATCTTCCGGGGTCTTCCCGGCACCGGAAAATCCTCCCTCGTGCGCCAGCTCGTCGCAAAGCGGCCCGGTTTTCATGTGCTCAGCAGGGACGTCCTCCGCACCGCCGTGCTCCCCCATCCCACCTACACCTCCGATGAGAAGGCGCTGGTCGATGACCTTGTCTGCAGCATGACCGGCTTCCTCCTCGATCGCGGGCGGGACGTCGTGATCGACGGCATGGCTCTCTCCTCCGCCGCGCGCGTCGACGAGCTCGTCCAGATCGCCGCGAGCCGAAGGGTTCCCGTGAGAATCGTGGAATGCGTCTGCCGGCAGGACACGGCCCTGTCGAGAATTGCGCGCGATGACGGCAGCCACCCGGCCGGTGACCGCGGGGAAGCGCTGTACTTCGAGGTGAAGGCCCGTTTTCAGCCCGTCACGCACCCCTCTCTCACGGTGGACACCGATTGTCCGAATGACTCGAACCTCTCCGCGCTCCTTGATTACCTGCACGAGCCGAGGGATTGAACCAGCTCCACCGAGAAATCCCTGAGGGAAGGCAGTGCAACGTCGGCTGTGTCGAGCGCCTCTTGCGGCAGCGGATAGGAGGGGCTCGGCACCGCGATCACGAACATACCGGCAGCCCTGAGGGAGCGTATCCCGTTGAGGGAGTCTTCAATACCTACACATCGTGAAGGTGAGGTACCGATCCGACGTGCAGCTTCAAGGTAGATGTCTGGGGCAGGTTTGCCTCGCTTG
>JBEKXR010000081.1:0-10995 GCA_049511935.1 Spirochaetia bacterium
AGGAGGCTGGAGACACCCACGAGCACGAGATGTTCGCCGACGAGCCACGCCGGGTCTGCTCTTGGATAGAGGAGGTTTCGCACGTCAGGGAAAAGGACGCGCAGTCCCCACTGCCAGAGAATGGTGCTCGACATCAGGAGCAGGAACAGCGCGGCGAGGAGCGCAAAGGTGATCCACGCACCGAAGGCCCGGGTGCGGCTCATGGCCGCCCCGCGGCTGCGCGGCCCGTCTGCCGCTCCGACGCCTGTTCGACGTCGCTCAGGCTGAGCTCCCCGAGGAGCCGGAACTCCGTGTCCACCACGGGGAGCGTGCGCGCGCTGGTTCCGAGCATCCGTGAGAGCGCTTCCTTCAACGAGGCGTCCGCCGGCACGGCCATTTCCCGGATGTTTTCGATCGAGATGCAGTCGTGCACGTCGGCGCATCGGGCCGCGAGCGTCGTGTCGAGGCTGCCGATGAGGGTGCCGGCCGGGTCCACGATCCACAGGAATCGTGCCCCGCCGCGCCGCATGCCGGGCTCATCGTCGATCCTCGCCGAGGCGGCGGGCTTCACGTACTCGCGAACGGGAAAACGCGAAAGCCTCTTCAGCGCCCGGTCGGCGCCGACGAACGCGGCGACGAAGGGGTCGACGGGATTCTCCAGTATCTGCTCGGGCGTGTCGTACTGGACGAGCCGGCCGGCCCGCACGACCGCGATCCTGTCGGCGAGACGAATCGCCTCATCCACGTCGTGGGTGACGAAGACCACGGTTTTCCGGAGCTCCCTCTGGATGGAGAGAAACTCGTCCTGGAGCCTCGAGCGGTTCACCGGGTCCACGGCGCTGAAAGGTTCGTCCATGAGGATGACGGGCGGATCCGATGCCAGCGCACGGGCCACCCCGATCCGCTGGGCCTCACCGCCGGAAAGCTCGTGGGGATAGCGGCCGCGGTACACCGCCGGGTCCATGCCCACCAGGGCGAGCATCCGCTCGACCCGCGCCTCAATCCGCGACCGGTCCCAGCCGAGGAGCTGGGGCACCGTGGCCACGTTTGCCGCAACGGTGAGGTGAGGGAAGAGTCCTACATTCTGGATGACATACCCGATGCTTCGGCGGAGGATTTCCGGCCTCCTCGCCCTCACGTCGTTCCCATCCAGGGAGATGGCGCCCTCGGTGGGCTCGATGAGGCGGTTGATCATCCGCAGCATGGTGGATTTCCCGCTGCCCGAAGGCCCGACGAGAACGCACAGCTCCCTGTCGCGGATGGCGAGGTCAAGACGGTCCACCGCCTTCACGGCGCCGAAGAGCCGTGTCACCCCCTCGAACTCGATCATGCCGCGGCCTCGCGAAGCGGCTTCGGGGTGAGAAGACGCACCAGGCCGCCCATCAGCATGTCGACGATCACCGCCATGGCGATGACCGGCAGGGTTCCGAGGAGGATCATGTCAGCTGCGTACTGGCCCAGTCCCTGGAAAATGAAGATACCGAGACCTCCGGCGCCGATCAGGGCAGCGACGACGGTGTTTCCGACGGCCTGGACTGCCGCCGTCCGAACTCCCGCAAGGATCAGCGGGAGCGCGAGGGGCACCTCCACGCGCGCGAGGAGCTGCCGCCGCGTCATGCCCATTCCCCTCCCCGCGTCACGCAGGGACTCCGGAATCTGCGCGAGGGCCGTGAATGTGTTGCGTGCGATCGGCAGCATCGCATAAAAGGAGAGCGCGAGGATCGCGGGGGCCCGGCCGATCCCGCTGATGCCCCATTCGTGCAGGAGGGGGAAACGCCGCGAGAGGGCTGCCAGGGGAAAGATCAGCAGGCCGAAGAGGGCAAGGCTTGGAATGGTCTGCACGATATTCAGGACGAAAAATGCGATACGTCTCACCAGGAGGTGACGGACGGAGAGGACTCCGATCAGGAGCCCCAGCAGGCAGCCGGCGAGCACGGCGCTCCCCGCCAGGATGAGGTGCGTCGTCGTCTCGGCGAGGAACACCGTTTTCTGGACGGCCCATTCCCTCATCACCGAAACCGCATCCAGGAAGCCCGAGAAAAGGAGTGCGCCGATGAGGACGGGGACGGAGAAGCCGAGCACGCGGCGGATGAGTCCCTCTTCCAGAGCGATTTTTCGCGATGCGGCGAAAAAGGAGGCGTAGCCCAGGATGGCTGTCGCCCAGAAGCCGGCGGAAAGGGAAACCCGAATGATCGGAGCAGTCCCCGCAATCCTTCCGGTGACGATCCCCGCCGCCACTATCACGCAGATCGGCGCGCCAACGGAAACCAGCGTCGCCAGCTTCGCACGGACGCCCTCAGCCATTCGAACGATCGCCGCGATCCCCGCGATCCCCCAGAGAGCCAGGAGCACGGCGGCCGCGGCGGGATCTACCTCGGCGAGGAGACGTGAAACACCGTCCGCGATCCGGTTGGGACGCACGCGGACGAAGGGGAGGGCGGCCGCCGCGGCGATCCCCGCCACGGCGAAGCACAGTGTCGGGACGTCTATCCCCGCCGCGCGGGCGGTCCGCCGCTCTCCCATCTCATCAGCCGCGCCCCGGAGTCTATCTCAGGAAGCCCTTTTTCGTAAGGTAATCCGCTGCGACCGCATCCGCGGTCTCACCGTTCACCGCGATCCGGGCATTCAGGCTCTGCAGGGTCGTCAAGTCCAGGGAGAGAAACACCGGCTTCAGCACCGCGTCGATGGCCGGGTACCGGGCGAGGGTATCCTTCCGTACGATGGGCGTCGGCTCGTAGATCGGCTGCACTCCCCGGGTGTCCTTCAGCACCACCAGCCCCAGCGTGAACAGCGAGCCGTCGGTGCCGTACGCCATGGCGAAGTTTACACCGTCGGTGCCTCGCGCCGCTGCCGCCTCGGTGAGCGCCGTGTTCCCGCCGGACAGCGAGAGCAACTGGTCGTTCTTCAGCGTGAAGCCGTACGCCTTCTGGAACGAAGGAAGCGCGTCGGGCCGCGTGATGAACTCCTCCGACCCGGCAAGCTTCAGCTTGCCCCCTGCGTTGGCGAATCGCGCCATGTCGTCAAGGGTGACGAGCTTCTGCGTGTCGGCCACATCCTTGCGGACCGCGATCGCCCACGTGTTGTTCGCCGGGGCGGGCGTGAGCCAGACGAGCCCGTTCTTGTCCATGTCGAGCTTCTTCACGGTCTCGTAGCCCTTCTTCTCGTCCTTCCACACGTTGGGGTCGGTCCCCTCGAAGAAGAAGCCCCCGTTGCCCGTGTACTCGGGGTACAGGTCCAGCTCGCCGGCGATGATCGCCTTTCGCACCACGTCCGTGGTGCCGAAGCCGACCTTGTCCACGACAGGGATTCCCTTTGCGGCGAGGAGCTTCACGATCATCTTGCCCAGCAGCGATCCCTCGGTGTCGATCTTCGATCCCACTACCACCGGCTTCCCGGAGTCTGCAGCGAACAGCGCACCGCCTGCCGAGAGCAGAAGAGCGATCAATCCATATGTCAGAACACGCTTCATTGCATGGTCCTCCTTTCGGAGTAATATACTGACGTTTCGCGGTCGGGGTTTACTGGAAGGGGAGGAGAATCGTGAACTGGCACCCCGACTGCTCCAGGTTGCGGACGTTCATGGTCCCGTCGTGGCGCTTCACGATGCCATAACAGATCGACAGCCCGAGGCCCACGTTGTCTCCCTTTCCCTTTCTCGTCGAATAGAAGGGAATGAACACGTTGTGAAGATTCGCATCCGGGATCCCGGGCCCCGAGTCCGTGAACACGATTGCCGCGCACGGCCGGCCGCGCTCGTCCGTCGTGCGGGAGGTGTCGATGCGGATGTCCCCTCCCGAGGGCATCGCCTCGAAGCTGTTCTTGACGAGATTGAGGATCACCTGCTTGACCTCATTGCGGTTGACCGTGAGGGCGATCTCCTTTTCCGACGAATTGAACGTGATGGAGATCCTCTTGTCGACCGCGTTGTGGCGAAGAAGGCCCATCGTGCTCCGGATCATCTCGTTGATATCAATCTCTTCCCTCTCCACCTGGGCGGTGTCGGAGAGGGAGAGAAGGTTGCGCACGATCCCCGCGATGTAGGTGATTTCCTCGTTCAGCTCGTCCACGGTTTCGTGGAGCTTCGCATCGTCGAACGAGAACTTGATGTACTTGAGATAGTTGTAGACGATCTCGAGAGGGTTGTTGATCTCGTGAGCCACCCCCGCGGCGAGCAGGCCCACGGAGGCGAGCCTGTCGGAAAGAATCACCTGCTTTTGCAGCTTGTCGAACTCCGTAATGTCCTCGATGATGATGATGTTCCCGATGAGAAGGTCCTCGTCGAAAATCGGAAGAGTCCTGACATTGTTGATCGTGTCCGCGCCGGCAATGGCAAGCGGCACGTGGTAGAAGGCGCTGCCCTCTTCCGAGCGGAAGGCCTCGCGGATAAGTGCGAGCGTTTCCCCGTTCGACGCCCCGAGGAGCCGCTCAAGGGGCTGGTTGGCAAAGGGCACGTGCTCGAGCTGGAAGTACCCTTTGCATCTCTCGTTGACGATCTTCACCCTTTCTTCCGCGTCCACGACGATCAGGTTGACGGGCAGGTTGAGGAGCACCGCCTCGTTGTACTTCAGGAACTGGTTGAACTCGCGTTTGCGGTTGCCCGAGTTCTCGAGGGAATACACCTGGGTGTAGGTGAGGCGGAGGAGGTTCATCTTGTCGATGTGCCTCACGTCGTCGGTCACCAGAATCTCGCCGTTCTTCACGATGCTCACGCGGTCGGCGAGATCGTAGACGTCGTCGATGCGGTGCGTGATGAAGAGGATCGCCATCCCGCCGGATTTCATCGCGTCCAGCATTCGGAGGACCCGGGGCAGGTCCGCCGAGGAAAGCTTCTCGAGTGCCTCGTCGAGGATCAGGAGCCTCGGCCTCTTCTGCAGGGCGGCGAGGATCGAGGTGAGGACCCGGTCGGGGAGATTGAGCTTCTTCACCGTTGTCGCGGGGTCCAGGTTGAAACTGTTCTCCGCGAGGAATGATTCCGCCCGGCGCACGAGCTCGCGCGGGCTGAGCAGGCCGTGCGGCGCGAGGTTCTTGTTGAGGAACAGGATGTTTTCCGCCACGGTGAAGTAATCGTTCAGCTGCACCTGCTGGTACACCATCTCGATGCCCATGCGATGCGCGAGGCGTGTGCTGAATGACTCGAATCGGCGGCCCGCGAACTCCAGGTGCCCCTTCCTCGGCTTCACGTTCCCGCTGATCACCATGCCGAGGGAGGATTTGCCCGCGCCGTGCTCCCCGACGATGGCGTGGACACGGGAGTGATGGAGCGCGAGGCTGACATCCTTGAGGGCCTCGATCTGCCCGTAGTCCAGCGACACGTGCGACAGCCTCAGCAGGTCAGGAGTTGAGGCCATACTTCACCATCTTGCTGTACAGGGTCTTGCGGCTCATGTTCAGCAGCTCCGCCGTTTTCGAGCGGTTGTACTTCGTGGTCTGGAGGATCTTCAGGATGAGGGAACGTTCCATGTCCTCGCGGATGTTCCCGGCTCCCGCGCCGCGCGCGTCGTCCAGGAAGTGAACCGGCAGGTCCTCAATCCCGATCCGCTCCCCCGAGGACATCGCCGCGGCGTAGTGCACGACATTCTTCAGCTCCCGGACGTTCCCCGGCCACTCGTACTCCAGGAACCGCGCCATCACCTCGGATGTCACCTCTTTGCGTCCCGGGCGTCCAGGAACGGCGTTCCCGCCGAGGGAATGCTCGGCGAGGAAATGCCCGACCAGGAGGGGAATATCGTCCCGCCGGTCCCTGAGGGCGGGGATCGACAGCACCGCGGCGTTCAGCCGATAGTAGAGATCCTCGCGGAACAGGTTCTTCCTGATCAGCTCGGCAAGATCATTGTTGGTCGCGGCGATGAACCTCACGTTGACCCGGATGGTCTCGCTTCCGCCTAGCCGCCTGATCTCGTTGTTCTGCAGGGTCCTGAGGATCTTCGACTGGATGCTGAGGGGCATGTCCCCGATTTCATCGAGGAAGAGGGTGCTGCCGTCGGCCTTTTCGAAGAGCCCCTTGAAGACGGCATCGGCGCCGGTATACGCCCCCCGCTCGTGTCCGAAGAGCTCGTTGTCCAGGAGTGTCTCGGGAAATGCCACGCAGTTGATCTTCACCATCTGCCTCGCGCTCCGGGCCGAGGCGGCGTGAAGGGAGTCTGCGACCACCTCTTTCCCGGTGCCGCTTTCCCCGCTGATGAGCACGGGCAGATCCGTGGCGGCCAGCTTCTCCACCTTGCGCATCAGCTCGCCCATGCGTGGATCCCGGGTGACGATCGTGGCCGAAAGTTCTCTCAGCCGGCTCCTCAGCCTGACGTTTTCCTGCCGCAGCCGGGAAAACTCGCAGGCCCTCTCCACGGTCTTCAGGAGCTCGTCGAAATCCAGGGGCTTTCTCACATAGTCGAATGCACCGAGCTTGAGCGACTGAACCGCCGTGTCCACCGATGCGTACGCGGTAATCATGATGACGGGCACCGTCTTGTCCACGGCAAGAAGCCTCTGGAGAACGTCGATTCCGCTCTCCTCTCCGAGCATGACGTCGAGAAGCACGGCGTCCATCCTGTTCGCCGTGAGAGCCGCGATGGCTTCCTGCCCGCAGGTGGCGATCGACGCCGTGTAGCCGACGTGCTCGAAGTTGCGAGCAAGGCTCCTGCAGAGTTTTACCCTGTCGTCGATGATGAGCAGGCTGGTCGTCGCACGTGGCATATCGTTGTTACCCAACTGCATTCCGCAAGGTGAGTAATTTCTACACATCGACTATAGCGGTTGGAATCAGCCGCTGTCAACATTTTTCATCGACCCCTGCGTAAGCTTATATGATACTGTAATTTACGCCAATCTCCCGCAATTTTCTCAGGATTCTTCACCGTTGGCACGGTCCCTGCTTCCTCTGAGGAGACACGACCGGAAGTTTTCCGGCAAGTTTAAGCGAAAGGAGAGGAGATCCATGAAAAGACTTCGGTTCCTTTTTTTCATGCTGTGCGCGGTCGCCCTGTTGTTTCCGGCCTTGACTGCGACAGCCCAGGCGAAGGGCCAGATCAAAATCGCCATGGTCAACCTGGCGCTCACCAGCCCCTACTTCATCGGCATGTCCCAGGCGGTGAAGCAGGAGGCCGATCACTTCACCAACATCAAGCTGATCACCACCGATGCCAAGGGGGACGCGCAGAAGCTGACTTCCGACGTCGAGGATGTTCTCGCCCAGAACGTGAACGGGCTCGTCATGAGCGCGGCGTGGCTCGAGGCAGCCCCGGAGGCTCTGGACGCGATCAAGCGGGCGGGAGTGCCCGTCGTCCTGGTGGACCGTAAGCTCAAGGGGGGGGACTATACGAGCTGGGTCGGTCCCGACAACTGGGCTATTGGCGTGCAGGACGGCAACTACATCGTGAAGCGGCTCGGAGGCAAGGGGCGGCTTGTGGTCCTTCGCGGGGGACCGGCGGATAACTCCATCGGCCTGGACCGCACCAACGGGATGCTCTCGTCGGTGAAGAAGAGCAGGATTGAAGTGGTCATGGCACCCAACTTCGGGGGCTGGAGCTCCGACGGCGGGTTCAAGCTCATGGAGGACATGCTGGCAAAGTACAAGCAGATCGACGCAGTCTTCTCGGAGAACGACTCCATGGGGCTGGGCGCCCAGAAAGCGATCGCCGATGCCGGCCGCACGAACCAGATCTTCATCTGCGGCGTGGACGGAGAGAAGGCCGCCCTCGAGCAGATCATGAAGAAGACGAACTACGCCTGCACCGGGCTGAACAGCTCCGACCAGATCGGCCGCGCGGGATTCACCCGTCTCATGTCGCTCCTGGCCGGCGCGCAGTCGGAGAAGGACACGGTGATGCCTTCCCCGGTGATCACGATCGACAACGTGGCCAGGTTCTACATTCCCGAGAGCGTGTTCTAGTGTTTCCCCGGCCCCTCCACGCGAGGGGCCGGGAACTTTCCTGGAGACCATACATGCAAATGCTCATCGACAGCCAGTGGGTGGATTCTGGCGACGGTACGACCCATATTGTTCGCAACCCGGGGAACGGCGACGTCATCGACACTGTCCCTATTGCATCCGCAGCAGACGTGGACCTCGCTCTGCGGGCTTCCGTGGCAGGAAGCAGGCGCATGCGCGCGTTGCCCGCTCACCGGCGCTCGGCCATCCTCGTGCGCGCCGCGGACGCCATGAAAGATCGAAAGGAAGAGCTCGCCGCGCTCCTCGCCCGGGAGAACGGCAAGCCGATCCGACAGACCAGGGACGAGGTGGAAGTCACCACCCGCATCTTCCGCGGCTTCGCGGAGGAGGGGCGTCGACTCTTCGGCCGCACGGTCCCGATGGACGCCGTGCCGGGCAATGAGCGCCATTTCGCCATGACCGTTCGGCAGCCACTCGGCGTCATCGCCGCGATCGTCCCGTTCAATTACCCCGTGGAGCTGTACGCTCACAAAGCAGCCCCTGCGCTGGCCGCGGGGAACGCGGTGATCGCCAAGCCGCCCAGTGCGTGCCCCCTCACCCTCCTGCGCATCGCGGCGATCATGGAGGAGGCCGGGCTCCCGCGCGCCGCGCACCAGATGATCACCGGGCCGGGCGAGCTCGTCGGGGAGCCCCTCGCTCGAAGCCCGATCGTGCGCCTGGTCTCCGTGACGGGCAGCACCGCCGTGGGAATCAGGCTTGCCCAGCTCGGAGCGGAGACACTGAAGAAGATTCACCTGGAGCTGGGCGGCAACGACGCGGCGATTGTCTGCGCCGACGCCGACCTCGAGAAGGCCGCCGATGCGATCGTCCTGGGGCGTCTGGCACGGGGCAACGGCCAGATCTGCTGTGCGGTGAAGCGGATCTTCGTCGACCGGCGCGTCTATGGCGATTTCTGTTCCCGGCTCTCCGCGAAAGCCGCTACCCTCGTCGTGGGCGACCAGCTCGCGGAGGACACCGAGGTAGGCCCGCTGATCAGCGAGCAGGCCGCGAAGAAGGTCGAGGCATCGATTGCCGAAGCGGTGAAATCCGGCGCCCGGCTTCTGTTCGGCGGGACACGCAATGGTTCCTTCATCACGCCCACCGTTCTCGCCGATGTGCCTCCCTCCAATTCCCTGTTCAGAGAGGAAACCTTCGGCCCCGTTGCCCCCATCGTCGCGTTTTCCGACGACGAGGAGGCGGTGACGATGGCCAACGACAGCTCCTTCGGGCTGCAGGCCGCGGTTTTTACGAATGACATCTCCCGAGCCATGAGCATCGCCCGGAGGCTGGAGGTGGGAGGGGTCATCGTGAACTGGTCGTCCGCGCTGCGATCGGAGAATCTCCCCTTTGGCGGGACCAAGATGAGCGGGTACGGCCGGGAGGGACTACACGACACGCTGGAGGAGATGACCGAGCAGAAGGTCATTCTGTTCCATAACGCGTTTCCTCCCGTCGCCGAGGAGGGGGCTCCCGGCTCATGAATGCGGACGGCTTCCTGTTGATGGAGGGTATTCACAAGAAGTTCGGGGGCACCCATGCGCTGAAGGGCGTGACAATGTCCGCGGAGCCCGGCGAGGTGCACGCGGTGGTCGGGGAGAACGGGGCGGGCAAGTCCACCCTGATGAACATCGTCTCCGGGGCGCTGCGCCCCGATGCCGGCTCGATCTTCATCGATTCCAAGCCCGTGGAAATGTCGAGCCCTCACCATGCGGCCCTTCTCGGCGTGCGCGCCGTGCACCAGGATTTCAGCCTCGTTCCCCACCTGACGATTGCCGAGAATATCCTCATGGGCAAAATGCCCACGCACGGGCGGCGAGGGCTCTGGGTCGACTGGGCAGAAACAAACCGCCGCGCCCATGCTCTGCTCTCCGGGCTGGGCTTCACCGGCCTGGATACCCGCGCGCGCGTTTCGCGCCTGAGCGTATCCCACCAGCAGGTCGTGGAGATAGCGAAGGCCCTCGCTGAGAAGCCCCGCATCCTCATCCTCGACGAGCCGTCGGCGGTCCTTTCGAAGGAGGAGCTTGCGGTGCTCTTCGCGCTGATCATAAGGCTGAAGCGGGAGGGGACCCTGGTGCTTTACATCTCGCACCGACTCGAGGAGGTCTTCGAGATCGCGGACCGTATTACGGTCCTACGCGATGGCGAGCTGGTCGGCACGGTGCGAAGGGAGGAGGTCGACCAGGACGACCTGATCAGGATGATGGTGGGCCGGTCCGTGGAGGAGATCTACCCGCCGCGCACGGTGAGCCGCGGTGCGGAAATCCTCACCGTCGAAGGCCTTAGCCGCAGCGGCGAGTTCCGCGACGTCTCGTTCTCAGTTCACGCAGCTGAAGTGGTGGGGATGTTCGGGCTGGTCGGAAGCGGCAGGACGGCAGTGGCCCGATGCATCTTCGGCGCGGATGCGCCCATCTCGGGGAGGATCCTGCTCGAGGGCAGGCGGTTCCAGGCGCGATCCCCCCAGGACGCCGTGAGTGCCGGCATAGCCTTCGTCACTGAGGACCGAAAGCGCGACGGACTTGTGATGAGCTGCTCGATCCGGGACAACGTCAGCCTGGCCACGCTTCGGCGGATGAGCCGCGGACCATTTCTCGACCGTAGGCGCCAGAACACGCTGGTGCGGGAAAAGGTGCAGGAGCTGGCGATCCGCTCCTCGCACATCGGGATGCTCGTGAAGACCCTGAGCGGGGGGAACCAGCAGAAGGTCGTTCTGGCCAAGTGGCTGCTCACACGCACCCGGGTGCTCCTTCTGGACGAGCCGACGCGCGGGGTGGACATCGGCGCGAAGGTCGAGATCTATCTTATTATTACGCGGCTCGTTGAAGCGGGGATCGGCGTGCTCCTGATCTCCTCCGAGATGACCGAGGTCCTGGGTATGAGCGACAGGATCCTCGTCATGCGTGAGGGGCGGCAAGTGGCAGAGCTTGCGCGGGCAGAGGCTACCGAGGAGAAGCTACTCCAGCATGCAGCGGGCGTGAGGGAGGTGGCGCCCGCAGGGAGCGGGTGAAAGGAACAACATGAAGACTCAGGCGTCTCTATTCGAGAAGACTCTGGAGATTGCGCGGCTGCGCTGGTCGGATTTCGTCTTTATCGGGATT